>CAZHOD010000028.1:0-11015 GCA_964534075.1 uncultured Spirochaetia bacterium | reverse complement strand
GTCGCAAAAAACCGCTCAGCTTCGGCAGTATGAGGAGAATAATCAATGGATGTAGCGTAAATATCAGTTATTTTCTGATAAGCCATCCTTTCAGAAGCACGTATCTCACGTATTTCCTCAAGCAGTTCATCATAAAAACGCGAGTCAAACCGGCTGCCCTTTTTAAACCTGTCACTGTCTATGGCAAAACCTTTTAAAATATAATTTTTAAGCTTGTCTGTCGCCCATCTCCTGAACTGTATACCTCGTGCGGAATTTACCCTGTAGCCGACAGCGATTATTGCCTCAAGGCTGTAAAGCATCACCCGGCGGGTCACTTTCCTGCCTGCTTCATTTTGAACTACCGAGGATTTCTCGGCAGTTGCCTTTTCGTTCAATTCCCCTGTTTCATATATGTTTTTTAAATGAAGTGAAATATTATCCGTACTGCATTCAAATAATTCCGACATAAGTTTTTGGCTGAGCCAGACATTGTCTTTATCAAAACGCACTTCTATCCGTGTTTTACCGTCTTCCGTTTCGTAAATCGTTATTTGTCTGTTCTTTTCATCTTCAACCATTTTATAACGCCTCCTTCGTTCTCTCGTACAAAAACACATTTTTTAACAAATGATGATTTTTTCCACCCGTTTTCAACCACCCAAAAATAATTTTCTTTAAACATTTCCTGACATTTTTGTATATAAGCATCTTACAGAAGAATTTTATTTTTAACAAGTTGTTTTACGAATTATTGAAAATCACAAGAAAAACTTCTATTTACCGCCCTCACGTTTAAAGACTTCAGTAGTTTTCCATAAGATTTTGGAAATTTTCGGCCCTTTACCCACAATTCTCCGAACTTGCTAATAATAGTCGTATGTTTTCTCGAATTATTTCCGATTAAGCGCAACAATGCTAATGCTACATGATGAGTGGTGTAATACAATCTATTATATACACCCAATCGGGTACGTCCGCTTTCCGCTAATTTGTAAGCCTCTCCCAAAGTATCATATGCTTTCACAAGCCAATTCCTATATGCAAAGCGAGTTCCTTATTGGTTTTATATGGGTCTTTTAATAATTGTTCAATTATAGATTTTTGATTTCCTGTAAGCCGCTTTTCTGGGACCTTTTCCAGGACCTTTTCTGACCACTTTTTCTGACCACCTTTTCCGACCACCTTTTCCGACCACCTTTTCCGACCACCTTTTCCGACCACCTCTCCCGGCTCATCTCCTCCGCCAAACCCGCTTCCGTCCGCGTTACCGGCGCCGGCGCCTGTTCCTGCTCCAGAACCGGAAAATTCATCAGGGAGGCTGAATATAATCTTGAAAAACAAATCAGATTCTACTTGCGGAAAGTTAAGCCCTGCTGTTTTGAGTCGCCTCATTATTTAAACTTCACCTTTGCCAGATTCTCAAGTATCACTTTGTTCAATTTTTCCTCTTCCTTTATCTGCTCCTTAAATTCCGCCTTTAATGCCGCGAACCTTTCTTTAAAATCAAAATCATCCTCTTCCTCCGGCAGTCCCACATAACGGCCGGGGGTCAGCACATAGTCAAGCTCCTTTACCCTGTCTGTTGAAACAGAACAACAATATCCCTTAATATCTTCATATCTGCCTTTTGGTGTGCGCCACCTATGATATGTATCTGCTATCTCTGCTATATCTTCGGGCGAGAACTCTTTTGTCCTGCGGTTAATGAGATGGCCCATATTTCTCGCGTCAATGAACAGTATTTCATTCACCCTGTTCCTGAATTTTCCGTTTGCCTTATTGCGGCTAAGAAACCACAAACAAGCGGGTATCTGCGTATTTAAAAATAATTTTGCCGGCAGGTTTACGATACAGTCTACAAGCCGCGCTTCTATAAGTGATTTTCTTATCTCGCCTTCCCCTGATGTTTTTGATGTCAGCGAACCCTTTGCCAGAACAAATCCTGCCATTCCCGAAGGGCTCAAATGATATAGAAAGTGCTGTATCCAGGCGTAATTTGCGTTGCCCGGAGGAGGAGGAGGGCCGTATTTCCACCGGCCGTCAGACCGTAGCAGTTCCCCTGACCAGTCGCTGTCGTTAAAAGGCGGATTTGCAATAACGAAATCCGCTTTTAAATCCTTATGCGCGTCATTTAAAAAAGAGCCCTCATTATTCCACTTAACCTGCGAGCTGTCTATTCCCCTTATCGCGAGGTTCATTTTAGCCAACCGCCACGTTGTCTGGTTGCTCTCCTGTCCGTATATGGATATATCATTAATCTTGCCCCTGTGATTTTGTACAAATTTTTCCGACTGCACAAACATACCGCCCGACCCGCAGCACGGGTCAAAAACTCTACCCTTATACGGTTCAAGCATTTCAACAAGAAGTTCAACAACACTGCGAGGCGTGTAAAACTGCCCGCCTTTTTTGCCCTCTGCAAGCGCAAACTCACCCAAAAAATATTCAAAAACATGGCCCAAAACATCAGCACTGCGCTGCTGCGCGCTTTCAATTCCTATGTTGCTGATAAGATCAATAAGCCCGCCAAGATTTACGGAATCAAGATTCCCGCGCGCGTAAACCTTGGGGAGAACATCTTTTAAAGACGGATTTTCTTTTTCTAATGTTTCCATTGCCGTGTCAATATCTTTGCCTATGCCCGGCTGTTTCGCGCGCGACCGCAGATACGACCAGCGCGCCTTTAAAGGGACAAAAAATACATTTTCCGCCTTATACTCATCCTTATCCTCCGGGTCAGCGCCTTTATATTCGCCCTTGCCGGATTTTAGTTTTTCATAAAGTTCTTCAAAGGCCCCGGAAATATATTTTAAAAATATCAATCCAAGAACAACATGTTTATATTCCGCGGCGTCAATGTTTTTCCGAAGTTTATCCGCGGCTTTCCAGAGCTTTTCCTCAAAGCCCAGGGCTGCCCCGTTTGTTTCTTTTTTCTTTTTTGTTTTCTTTTTTATTTTCTTTTCAGGTTCGCGTGTCGGGTACTTTTTCGGCATATACGCTCCTTTTTTATTTCCTCAACTCATCGAGTTTAAGCCGGTGCCTCCACCGCTAATAAAAGCGAAGTAAAATTTATTAGCAGGAAAATATTTTATATTTTTTATGATTTTCGAAGGTATTTTTTCAAGACATTGGCATACAAGCGGCCCCTTGTTCTTTCTTTTTTTCCCGACCATAAAACCTCCCGTCAGCGTATTTAATATAAGCATACAACATACATCGAACACAAACAACGCGGGGAATTGGCATGGTTTTTTGGTTTAAACCATTTCCCCGTTGTATATCGCATTATACGCCGTAAAGAGGAAAAATCAACCGCAAAAAAGAGTAAAAAAAGGGTACTGTGGGTTCATCCCGTTCACAAGCCCCCATATAAAACCCCTATATCCCCTGTTTTTTAAAGCTTTCTGTTGCCCATATCTCCTGTTCAAACGTAAAATTATGTTCCAAAATGTTCAGCTGCTACTTAACCCCCTTTTCCTCACAGAGGATAAGAAAGAAAACCCCCTGTATCCCCCTTTGTTAAAGGGGGCAAAAAGGACCAAAGCCAACATTTCTATACAGGAAAGGGGGCGAAACAAGTCAAATCCCCCTGTATCCCCCTTTCGGGAAAGGGGGCAAAAAGGACCAAAGCCAACATTTCTATATATTAAAAAGGGGGGACTGTTTGTTTTGGAATGTGTTTTTAATTAATTATGAAATTTTTTTATATATTCTTGACCATTGTAAGGCTGTTTTTGTTTTTTAACCTTTTATAATATATCTTGTCACATATATTTTTGACTGCCCTGATGCCGAGTTTTCCTTTTATTCCTTTCTCAAGCAGCTCTTTTTTGTCAGGAGGCTTATACTCAATTATGTTAAAAGGAGCTGCCCTGTCGATTACGGTTATAACGACTTTTTTTGTTCCGATAACAAGCCTGATTATTATTTTGCCTTCATCCCCCTTATAACCGTGCTCTATTATATTTTCACATATCTCGTTCAGGCACAGCTCCAGGTAGGAAACGTCCGGGCTTCGCAGTTTTCTTTCAATCGGGCCCGTCAAAAAACCCCGCACAACCCCAAGAAACTTTTCTTTTGCCGGGACAACAAGAGTGAATTTTTCTTTCAATTTTTCATTCCCTGAAACTCTTTACCGCGTCCTCGACCGTATCCTCGGCGTCGATCAGGCTGTCAAATTCCATAAGTTCAAAAACCTGTTTTACCTTATCCACCATGCCGGCCAGCTTGATATCGCCCGCGCCGGGGTGTCCGGGAAAAACTCTATTGAATTGTTCTTAATCCCGCAAGGAAGTATTCCCTCGCTTTTTCAGGCGTTGAAATCCTTACTTTTTCCTTTTAATTAGGCTGTCAAAAAGTTTCCGTATTTTTTTCAGCTCAAAACTGCGCATAAATCTGTTTGGCTTCATCTCATCCATACGCCTGCGCTCCTCCTCGCGCCAATTTTTCGGCTCATGGATATACTTAGAGCTTTTCTCATCGTGTTCGTCCTTATGAGAAAACGGGTTTTTTTTAGCCATTTTTGCGCCTCCTTTTTCACCTGTATTTATAAGTAATTTTATTGATTTTTTTGGATATAGAAACTCCGTACTTCACCGTATAATCGATTTTTTTCCACTTAATACCGCGGGTCAACTACAAAACAGTATGCTCGAGAAGAATTTTTACCCCTATGAGTATAAGTATTACCCCGCCCGCTGTCTCTGCCTTTGAGCCGAGTATTTCGCCTGTTTTTTTTCCCAGATAAACCCCGGCAATTGAAAATAAAAACGAAGCCGCGCCTATCGACACAAAAGAAAAAACAAGGGGGTAATTAAGTATTGGCAGGCTTACCCCGATGGCGAGGGAATCTATGCTTGTTGCCACGCCAAGAAGGAAAAGTGTTTTTATGCCCCGGTAATCCGGCCTTTTTTCGCTTTCTTTTTCAAAAGACTCAAGAATCATTTTTCCGCCGATAATAAAAAGCAGGCCGAACGCCACCCAGTGGTCTATTTTTTCTATGTACCTGACAAAACCCGAGCCCGCGAGCCATCCGATAAGCGCCATGCCGGACTGAAAACCGCCGAAAACAGCGGCAATGCGAAAAGTATCTAAAATGCCTGTTTTCCTTCCGCCTGCCCCTGCTGAAAGCGAAACAGCAAAGCAGTCCATTGCCAGGCCTATGCTTATAAATATAATTGTTATTTCCTGCATACAGGCATAATATCAGTAATTTAATATTTTGCAATGTTTTAAATATCACCTGTTTAAATAAGACATTGCCTGCCGCAGGTTTCAAACAAGTTTTGTCTTTGCCGCACCGGGCTCATTGCAGGTATGATTATAAGCGCAATTCCGGGGGCATCTACTTTTTAAATTTTATAAAACCCCCGGGGATAAATATTTTTGACAAAATATGTTTCCTGATATATAATATTAAAACTTAAATCAAACGGGCAAAAAATCAATACGGTTATCGAAAAAAGCAAAAAAAGGAGGAGCTTATGCCGGGAATAGTTTCTCGGGCCTGGGCAGTGATATTTTTTTCAAGATACGCGTTTAAAAATTTTTCCGGGTTTACATCCTTTTATATTATTATTTATTACTTTAAAATAAAGCTAAAAAATTTCTTTTTAAAAACCATACTCAAAATCCCACTAAAAAAAGAGTCGTTTTTAGGGTTTAAAATAAACTTTTTTGATTATACTCATTTTACATTCCTTTTTGAACAAATTTTTCTGGCCCAGGTATACAGGTTTCGTACCGGAGAAAAAAAACCGGTTATACTTGACTGCGGGGCGAATATAGGAATGGCAACAGTTTTTTTTAAATATCTTTATCCGGAAGCGAAAATAACAGCGGTCGAAGCGGACCCCAAAATATACAAATATTTAAAGCACAATATGGAAATAAACGGCTTTAGCGGAATAAAAACGGTCAACAGGGCAATTTATGACCGGGATATAGAATTAAAATTTAATTACGAAAAATCGAGTTTGTTCCAGCCCGGGAAAAAGCACAGGAAAGTTAAAAGCGTAAAATTTTCTTCTTTGATAAATAAAAACATAGACTTTTTAAAAATGGATGTCGAAGGCGCGGAACTTAAAACAATCCGGGAAGCAGAAAGAAAAAAGAAATTAAAAAAAATAAAAGAAGGTATTATCGAGATCCACCACCACCTGCCGGGCTGCGGCGAAGTGTTTCTGCCTGTTATAAATTCGCTGAAAAAAAACGGTTTTGATTATCAGCTGATAACTTTTTTATATTATCCCCCGTTTAAAAAAGGCATATTCCAGGATTTTCTTTTATATGTTTACAGGCCATTGAAAGATAAAAAATAATGGAAAAATAATATTTATAAAAACAAAACCGGTGTAATCAGAAGGTGTTCAGGCACCGCCGGCTGCAACATTTTAAATCCTACAGCGGGCTTAAGGTAAATACTTCAGGTTGTTCAGCAACGAACGTTTCCATCAGCCCCTGCTTGCAGGACACCGGGAAAAGTTATGTTGGTTCAGCAGCAATCAGGAAGGCAGGATAAGGCCTGACTTATTTCCTGATATTTTTTGTTTTGACAAACCAGGCCGCCTTAAGGCCGTCTTAATTTCATATCCGCCCCCTGCTAACCCTCAACTCATTAAATTTCCGCGCGGCGTCGAGGCGGCGCTTTTTGTTCCAGTCATTTTCAATAATATACCTCAGCCATTCCTCTGCCTTTTCATAATGGCCCACGCCCGAATAAATATTGATAAGCAGATTTATGGTCGGAAAAAAATAAGGCTGCATTTTAACCGCCCTTTCCAGATATTCGGTTGATTTATAAAAATCACGCAAATCATAAAAATAAATATAAGCGAGCCTCCTTATGACAGTGGGCACACCGCCTGCCGCCTGCTCCGCCCGTTTCCTGTACATTTCAAACTCCCTCATATCCCCTCTTTGCGCGGCGTACTCCGCTTTTTTCGCTATAAAGAGCCCCGCAAGCTCCCTGCGGAAATAATCATCGTAATGTTCCGAAAGATAATCACGCATCGAGTAAACCCGCATCAAATTACCCGCGTTTTTTATTTTTACGCCCTCCCGGCATATTTTGTACAAAATCCCGTAAGGCCGCGTCAGATAGCCGTGTTCGGGGAACGCCATCGGGGATTTGTAAAACACCCTGTCCGGGTTGTTTTTTACCATTTTTAGCTCTATTTGCCGTTCATCCTTCCTTTTTATCTTTCCGTCATGCTTAATCCCTCTAAAAACCGAAACATCCAAAACATTGGCGTTTCGGTCATATGCCCTGACATGCTCATATTTTCCCATTACATTCTGTACATAATGTACGTTGAATATGCCGGTATCCGCCCTGATAAACAAAATATCCCCTTTATCCGGAGTTTTAAGGGTATTTATTGCCGAATCATAGGCCGTGTACCTGCCCGAACGGTTATTTGAATCAAAATTCAACATAAAAAACAAAACAGGTATAAAAAACACCGCCGCGGCCGCAATCATGCCGGCGGCCCGGGTTTTTGAAAAGAAAAACCTTAATAAAAAATAAATTCCAATCCCCGCGAAAATTACCATAAGTATATTATTTGTCATATAAAACACCCTGTTCACGTAAATTACAACAGGCCCCTGTGAATTGTCAGTGACAAATATGATGGCGCAATACTGTAACAAATAAAATAAAACCAATCCAAAAAATGTTTTCCGTGATTTTTTAAACAAATACCACAGGCCAAAGACAGCGAAAACCAGAAGTATATTGAATTTCTCCGCAAGGTACGAGGCGTAATGCGAGGTTTTGTAAAGCGCGCCTGAAAGCGTAAAAGGCGCCGCGTCCTTTTCTATATAAGCCATCCTTGTTATATGGTCGATGATAAGGGAATAATCATTCATGCCCGCCCATACAATTCCCGCGGTTTTCACCCGGACAAACAGGTATATATATGGAGAAGCAAATGATAATAAAAACAGCGCGCCTGCCAGCGCCTTTTGTCCGGCAGTTGCCCTGCCTCGCGAATTGTACACAAGGACCCCCGCCATAATCAACATACCCAGCATTGTGGTGTGGTGCAAAACAGGCAAAAAACCCAAAAAATACGCCGATAAATAAAGGCTTTTCGCGTTTTTTTTAAGTGTATATTTAAAAGTAAAATAGAAAGAAACAAGCATGCCTGAATTCGCCAGGATATAAATACCGCCTTTGATACCGGTTGCCAAAAACCAGTAAGTATGCGAAAAGCCCAGGCACAGCGCGGCTGTCAGGGCAGATGCCTTTATTAAACCTGCGTCAGCCATATTATCCCGCGTGATTTGCCTTATAACCAGTGTTATTACCCTGAATACAAAAAAAACAGCCATAACACCCATTGCCGAGGCAAAAAAATTCATTCTGAAGGCAATATCCCCGGCCGGTATAATAAACGAAAAAATTCTAAGCAGGATGGTATACAAGGCATAACCCGGCGGGTGGCCTATGCCCATGGTAAAGCCCGCGGCAGCGAGTTCGCCCGCGTCTCCTGGGGTAATTGTAGGAGGAAGCGTCTTCAAATAAACAATAAAAAGTATAAAAAAACAAAAACCAACCGCGATACGCTCAAAACCCTCTCCCTTTATTTTCACTTCCCGCCTATGAGTTCCTCAGCCGCGTTTATGGACGCGTCCGTGACCCTGTCCCCGCTCAAAAGTTTCGCTATTTCCCTGACCCTCTCCTCATGTCCGAGCTGCTTTATAAACGTCTCGGTCCTTTTACCATCTGTTTTTTTGCCGACCGAATAATGAAGGCCGCCGTAAGCCGCTATCTGGGGAAGGTGGGTTATGCAGATAAGCTGTTTCTTTTTTGATATCTCCGCGAGCTTTGCCCCGGCCGCGGCTGCCACCCTTCCGGATATACCTGTGTCTATTTCGTCAAAAACCATTACAGCGACCTTATCCACGCCCGATAATATATTTTTTATGGCGAGCATTATTCTGGAAACCTCGCCGCCGGAAGCAATCTTAACCAAAGGCCTGACATCTTCGCCCGGGTTGAGTGATATAAGAAACTCGACAATATCCATTCCGTCAGGGAAAAGTTTATAATTTTTACCCCCGCGGCTTATTGCCGGCCCGGAGCCTGCTTCTTCACGGGATACTTCAACCACAAACTCCCCCCGGCTTATGCCCAGCCCTTTAAGTTCCTCTTTTATTTTCTCCGCCAGTTCTTTGCCTTTTTCCTGCCTTTTTTCCGAAAGCGCGTCGCATTTTTTATAAAGCGAATCATTGAGCTTTTTATATTCATTTTCTTTTTCTTTTATCGTTTCCTCATTTACCTCTATTGCCGCTTTTTCATTAATCAATTCGCCGTGGTACTCTTTTATTTCACCCGCTGTTTTTTTACCGAATTTTTTCATAAGCGACTCTATAAGATCAAGCCTGTCCTCCGCGGCCCTGAGTGATTCCGGGTTGAACTCGACTTTTTCGGCGTAACCCGCGAAAAAATCCTTTAATTCGCCTGCCTTTACCGCGGCGTCCTCGAGTATGGGCATATATTCATCCTCCGCCTTCTTGTCCACTTTCCCGATTTCCGCGACATGCTTTTTCGCCTTTTCGAGCATGTCAACCGCGCCTTCTCCATCCGCGTCCATGGCAGCCGGTGAAAGTAAAGTAAGCGCCGCGTTAACCGACTCTTTCAAAGACGAGGCGTGTGCCATTATCTCCCTTTTATTATACAGTTCCCTTAAACCTTCATCATCCGGCAGCGAAGCGCTTTCTATCTCGTTTATCCGGTAGTTTATGATGTCCAGTTTTTCCTGTTTTTCATTTTCAAGCGCTTTCAACCGTTTTATTTCCCTGTCCAGGGACACAAAACGGCCGTAAAGCCCGTTAATTTCTTGTATTTCCTTATCGTGCCCGGCGTAGCCGTCGAGGAGCCCTATGTGCACCTCGTTCCTCAGCAGGGACTGGTGCTCATGCTGGCCATGGATGTCTATGAGATATTTCCCGATTTTCCGGAGTAAAGAAAGCGGGCAGGCGCTGTTATTGACAAAAACCTTTCCTCTTCCCGCCCGGTTTATTTCCCTTTTGATTATTAGCGCCCCCGCTGTTTCTTCTATACCCGCCCCGGCCAGCAGGGGTTGAAGCGTTCGCGCAAGTGGGCCGCCTTTTTCAAACTCAAAAACCGCTTCCACTCGGGCGCCCTGCTCGCCGGTCCTGATATTTTCCGTATATCCGCGCTCCCCGGCGGCTATGTTAAGAGCGCCGGCTATTATGGATTTACCCGCGCCGGTCTCGCCGGTAAGTATATTAAGCCCGTCCTTAAACTCGAGGGTTACATCCCTGAGCAGCGCGTAATTTTTTATCCTTAAAACAGTAAGCATTTTTTCGTTGCCTCATTTATTTTCTTTCAAAAGATTCCGAATCTCATTATAAATTCCCGGGCCGGTAAGCCCGCAGGAAGCCCGCACCTTTTCCATTGTGCCGTGCACGGCAAACCTGTCGGGTATTCCCAACAAAGACATTTTCACCCTTCCCATCCCTTCCTTCTGCAGCATGGCGGCAACGCTCATACCGAACCCTCCCTCCACACAGCCTTCCTCGATTGTCACAAGTTTCCCTGTTTTTTTGACCGACTCAAGTATTGTTTTTTTGTCAAAAGGCTTGGCAAACCTCGCGTCTATTATTTCCACTTTCTTTTTGAACTCCGACTCTATTTTTTCGGCCGCCTCGAGGACATACGGCAAAAGCGGCCCGAGGCTTACCACCGTGATTGAGCCGCCTTTTTTAATCAGCCTTGACGAGCCTATTTTAAAAGGCTTAAGCGCGGATTTTTTAAAGGCCCACGCCTTTCCCCTTCCGAACCTTATGGAAAACGGCCCCCTGTCATAAGCCGAAGCCGTAATTACGGCCCTTTTAAGCTCAATTTCGTCGGAAGGCGCCGCCACAACCATGCCCGGCACCATTTTCATAAAAACAATATCGAATACCCCGTGGTGTGTGGGCCCGTCCTCGCCCACGAGCCCCGATCTGTCCATGGCGAATATTACGGGAAGTTTTTGCAGGCCAACATCGTGTATTAC
>CAZHOD010000027.1:1881-11039 GCA_964534075.1 uncultured Spirochaetia bacterium | reverse complement strand
GAACTTGGTTTTCAGCATTTCTTTTGGCTGGGCTCCGGCTATATCCCCTTTTTTCTCACCGTTTGAAAAGGCGGCCAGCGCCGGGATCGACATTATCCTGTTTTCACCCGCGGTTTTGGGGTTCTCATCGACATTGAGTTTACCAAAGACAATCTTCCCTTTGTTTTCCCCGGCGAGTTCGTCTATTACCGGCGAGAGCATTTTACATGGCATGCACCACTCCGCCCAAAAATCAACGACAAGGTTCCTGTATTTACTTACCGCGTCCGCGAAATTACTGTCCGTAAGATAAACAACCCCTTCGGGTGTTTCCGGCAGTTTTTCAAGCTCTTTTTTCTTCATTTTTTCCTCCTTTTTTATTTTCTCGTATTTTTCCGGTGCCCCGTACCTCATAACCTGAAGCACCAGTTTATCTTCTCTCTGCGCCCCTACTGTTATTGAACCTTCCTCCCCGTTAATAACCTGTTGCGGCACGGAAGAAACATTATACTTTTGAGCCAGCCCGGGATTCTCCACGGCTTCAACGCATTCCGCGGTGATTTTCCCTTTTGAAGCTATTGCCAGCCGGTTTGCCAGCGTAACTGCCTGCGGGCAGTGAGGGCACTGCGGGGTTACAAAAACCTGAATATGAATATGCTTTTCTATTGATTTAAGCAGAGAAAGGCTGTTTTCGCTCAGCCCGCTTTCCCCGCCTGAAGCCATAATCAGGGTTTCAATAAAACCGGTCGCCTCGTGCCCGAGAGGGGCGCCGTTATAAATAATCTCATACCCCCTGTCAGCCCCTATGACAAGGCTGGGGGATGTGGAAATATTCATTTTTTTTGCTTTCTCCGAAACGATTTCCTCTTCCTCAAATTTTATCCGCGGCTCTATAGACGAAAGCTCGCTTAAAAGCCGCCTTGCGAAGCCGTTTATTTCCTCCTGCTGCTCCTTCCCGGAATTTACTGTATCCGAGATAAAAAGCGTTACTTTCACATCCCCCTTAACTTCCCTGTTGAATTTCTCTTTAAGCTGTTTTTCTGTCGTGGAATCGATAAGTTTTTCCATTTCATTCACCGCCTTTTATTTTTTATTGCCTCTGCCCTGGCTTCCGCCTGCCTCTTAATTATTCTTTTGGATATGTCAAGAAGCCTGAAAACTTCCTTGCTGCTTATACGGTAACAGGACTTTACGCCCTGTTTTTCATGGGAAACCAGCCCCGCCTTATTCAGGGCCGCGAGGCACCTGGATACCTGGGGCTGTGTTTCGCCCGCCAGCTCGACCACGTCACTGACGCAGGTGCCTTTTTCCTTCAGGACGGTAAGTATCTTCATCCTGAGCGGGTGGGACATGGCCTTAAAAAACTCCGCCTGAAGCTCGTAAATATCCATATTTTTCTCCTTTTTTGCCGGTATTCTGCCTTACGTATGCAATTATACACATATTTACATATATGTCAACCTGCTTTTTAATCTTTCTGTGTCAAAATCAATTCCGGATTTCAAACCTATGGCCCCTGCCCGGCCCCGGATTACCGCCTTTCCATTAAAAACATACAGGGTTTTCAGTTTTAATTTTGAGCTCAAAGTTTTAAACTCTGAACTTACAGCGGAATATTCCACGCTTGCAAAAAGGTATTTTTTTTTATATAATTTAAACCTGTTAAAAAGAAAGGAGCGAAACAATGGCAAAATACGATATAAGGTATTACGGGGACCCTGTATTAAGGCAAAAAGCCGAAAAAGTAACGGAATTCACCCCCGAAATAAAGGAAATCTTCGACAATATGCTGGAAACAATGTACGCCAGCAACGGGCTGGGCCTTGCCGGGAACCAGGTGGGCATAACAAAAAAGATGTTTGTCATCGATACCGGCACCCCGGATAAACCGGAAATACACCGCGTCGTAAACCCCGAAATAATTTTCGGCACAAAGGAAAAAATAATTTTCGAGGAAGGCTGCCTTTCATTTCCCGGTATTACGGAAAAAATATCACGCCCCTCAAAAATAACGTTAAAGGGAAAAAATGAAAGCGGAAAAGACATAGAAATAAAAGCCGAAGGCCTTAAGGCCGTGGCCTTTCAGCACGAAACAGACCACCTTAACGGCGTTTTATTTATAGACCGGATGACCCCTGTAAAAAAAATGATGCATTCAAAAAAACTCAAAGAAATAAAAAACAGGCAAAAAACGCAGAAAATATGAAAATAATTTTTTTTGGAACCCCGGAAATCGCTTCCCCGTGCCTGGACGCGGTTATCAATTCACGGCACGAGGTTATATGCGTGGTAACAAGAAAGGATAAACCCGCCGGCAGAAAAAAAACAGTACTTCCCCCTCCCGTGAAAAAAATTGCCCTTGCCCATAACATCCCGGTCCTTCAGCCGGAAAAACCCCGCGGCCCGGGTTTTATCGCGGAATATAAAAAATACCCCGCGGGCCTGAACCTTATCATGGCCTACGGCGGCATACTTCCCCCGGAAATAATCTACCATCCGTTACACGACAGCGTAAATATCCACGCGTCCCTTCTCCCGAAATACCGCGGCGCCGCCCCCATAAACGCCGCGATAATAAACGGAGACAACGAAACCGGGGTCACCTACCAGTTTATAAACGAACAGCTGGATTCCGGTGATATAATATATACCGAAAAAACAAAAATAAAACAGGAAGATAATTCTGTAACACTGGCCGAAAAAATATCCCGGCTGGCCGCGAAAACAGCGGTGCCGGTGCTTGATATGATAGAAAAAGGGGGCTGCAAAAGGGTTCCCCAGGATGAGTCAAACGCCTCTTATGTAAAACAGCTGAAAAAAGAAGACGGCAAAATAAATTTCAATAAAACTTCCCGGGAAACAGCCAGCCTTGTACGCGGGCTTTTGCCCTGGCCGGCCGCTTTTTGTTTTCTCGGCGGCAAACAACTTAAGGTTTACCGGGCCCGGGAATATGAATACAACGGCCCGGAAAAACCCGGTACAGTGGTTGAAGTAATCAAAAAGAAAGGGCCTGTTGTAAAAACAAAAGACAACGCGGTTATATTTGAGGAAGTGCAGTACGAAGGAGGCAAAAAAATGGACGGGTACAGTTTCACCCTCGGCCACCGGGGCCTTGAAGGAAAAATTTTAAAATAAATCCCGCCACGGTATGTTGTTTAAAGCGTTTATTCTTTTAATATTTTAATGCCTTATTTCGTTTCCAGCTTATCTGTTATTTCTTTCATGAACATTGGTAAATCATCCGGGGTCCTGGACGTAATTATATGCCCGTCCACAACGACCTTTTCATCGACAAACTCGGCGCCCGCGTGTATGAGGTCGTCTTTTATCGCGAAAAAAGAAGTCAGTTTTTTTCCTTTGATATCGCATGCCGAAGCAAGCATCCACCCGCCGTGGCATATCGACGCGATTATATTTTTTCTCCTGTCCATTTCCCTTACAAAATAGAGTGTGGCTTTGTGCCTCCTCATCCTGTCGGGCGCGTATCCGCCGGGTATAATTACCGCGTCGTATTCCTCAGGTTTTATTTCCCCGGTGGATACGTTCGATTTTATCGGGTAACCGTGTTTTCCCTTATAGACCGTATTTGACGCGGTACCGGCTATATCGACAGTAAAACCCGCTTCCTTCAGGCGGTAATAAGGGTAATTAAGCTCCATATCCTCGTACATATCCTCGGCGAGCACAGCAATTTTTTTCATGATTCCCTCCTTTTTAAAATTAATAATATGAAGGATTCTGAAAAAATTGAAATGTTTTTTTTCACTATTATCTGACTTTTTTCCGGGCAAAAACCGTTGGCTCAGCTGAAAAAACGGCAAAATATCAGGAATATACTTTTTCCCCCATTGCCTTCCTGTAAATCTCGACGTTTCTAAAAGCCATCAGCTCTTTTGTATAATTAAACCGCGCGATCTCACGGCCGGTCCGGCCCATCTGTTTCCTGAGGCGGTCGTCTCCCAGCAAAAACATAATACGAAAAGCAGCCTGTGAAAAATCTCCTACAGGTACGACATAGCCGTTTATTTTATCATGGATGACCTCTGTCATGCCCCCGGAGTGAGTAACTATAATGGGTATACCGCATGCCTGTGACTCGAGCATGGTAAGCCCGAAAGGCTCCTGCGATGTGGAAGGATAAAGCGCCGCCTGGGAAATATTATACAGTTCTATCATCTCTTTCTGGTTGAATGAGTCAATCAGCACGTTTTTTTGTATTCCGAACGCATCTATTAATTTATTGACATAAATTATATCCTCGTGCTGCGTGGCGTTCCAGTCCACGATTTTTTTTGTACCGGCAAGGACAAGAAAAGAATCTTTATAATGTTTCAGCACCAGGTTCAGCGCTTTTACGGATATATCGCACCCTTTGGCCAGGCTCATTCTCGCGGGATGAAATATAACTCTTTTACCTTTAAGCTGAGGAAACTTTTTTATAACCCGTGACGGTTTTATTCCCGGCCTGTAAAGTGAAGTGTCTATGCCGTGATGTATCGCGGTTATTTTTTCCTCGTCGATGCCTATTCCCCAAAGTTCTCTTTTAATATAATGGCTCACGGCTATAATATGCTCCCAGTCGACGTCATTTATTATATCCAGGTACATATTATCATTCCAAACATTGTGCGCCGTCAATATCAATGGTATGCCTTTTTGTTTGCATACATACTCCAGCGTTTTTATGTGTACCTTTGAAAAATAATGCATGTTATGTACATGTATAACATCCGCCTTTATCCTGTCTATATAATTTCTAAAAAGCCCTTTGAGATTTGCCTCTATATCCTTGGACTCCATTTTCAAAAGCAAATCAAGGTTCAAATAAGGCGTCCTGAAAATAGTAAAGCCTCCGGCTTTCTCCTCCTGCGGTTTCCCTTTATACTCGGCTGTCAAAAGCGACACCCTGTGCCCGGACTTTATTATTTCAGGCAGTAAAATTTTAAGGTGCGTCTCAACTCCTCCTATTATGGGGTCATACGCCCAGTGAATATGCCCTATGCTGTACTTTTTCTTTTTTGCCATTATTATTTACCTTCTTTCTGTTTTTTTAGCGGAAATTTTCTGATTTTACCCGCATTTAGTGTTGCTTTTTGCCCGTAAACGATTATTTCGACGGTTCCGTCCCCTTTCTGCGCCAATAATTTCACGGAACAGCCCTTTCTTTTTACTGCAAATTCCAGTTCGTTTTCCTTTACCTTTACTTTTACGCAGTAACCCTTCCATTCCCGTATGAGCCGGGGGCGTACACTTACAACCCCTTCCGTTATCCTAAAACCCAGAAGGCCAACAAAAATCATCTGCCACACGCCCCCCAGCGACGCTCCGTGAACACCATCGGCAGCGTTCCTGTTGACATCATAAAGATCCATGAAAGCGGCTGCTTTGAAATATTTATAAAACAGGTCTAAATGCCCTGTCTCAGCCGCCATAATACCTTCCATCGACGGGCTCAAAGAAGATTTATGCGTGTTCCTTTTTAAATAATAACGGAAATTTTTTTTCATTGTGTTAGTGTCGAATTCCGTTGAAAACAGAACCATCATCATTATTATATCGGACTGTTTAATAAGCTGTGTCTGCGCTATTTTTTCCGTATCATCCAGATAAGAAGGTATTAAAGGCAGCCCGTGTTCATTAAATTTGCGTAAGGGAACGAATTTTTTTTCAAAATACCCGTCGAACTGCTCTATCACTTTACCTTTCAAAGAAGGGAGCTTTATTTTTTCGGCAATTTTTTCCCATCTTTTCAAAGTAGTTTTTCTTACGCCGGTATTTTTCAGTACAGAATCCATTTGCTTTCCGTATTTTTCCTTAAAGATACCATAAAACTTCAACGCTTCTTTTATGTTCCACGCGGCGCAGTAATTCGTATAGACACTGTTGTTTACATTCTCGTGCAGCTCATCAGGCCCTATTACGTTATTTATTACATATTTTCCTTTTTTCTTTTTTATCCTGGATATCCAGAATTTCGCGGTATCCACAAGGATTTCCATACCGTAATTTACCATGAATTCCGTGTCTCCCGACGCGTTGTAATAATGACAAACCGCATAAGCTATGTCCGAAACAATATGGTTTTCCCGCTCGGCGGTATATATTTTGATTACATTTCCCACTACATCTTTGAACCAGGTAGGCGTGGCCTCTTTTCCCATTGCCTCGGATTCCCATGGAAACATCGCCCCTTTAAATCCTCTTTTTTTCGCGAGTTTTCCGGCTTCAACAAGCCTGTTATACCTGTACATAAGTATGTTTCCGGCGATTTTTGGCCTTGTATATATAAAAAATGGCAGAATAAATATTTCGGTATCCCAGAAAATATGCCCTGAATAGCCTTCTCCACTCAATGTTTTTGCGGGTATAGAAACATCTTCATCCTTTTCATTACCCGTTATTATCAGGTGATATATATTGAACCTTACAGCTTTCCGGTCTTTACCGTTGCCGTATATTTTAAGGTCCGACTTTTCCCATATACGGGCCATTTCAGAGGTATGCTCTTTAAATAATTTTTCGAATCCGTCTTTAACCATATTTTCAAGATTTTTGATGGTTACGCGCTTAATGTTCGCGGGATTTTTTAATGTAAATGTATTTTGAAATTTATCCACGGCAGCGGGGGCAGGGATTTTTTCCAATTTTTTACCGAATATATCAAAAATTTTCATCCTGCTGCTTATTTTTCCCGCGTCTTTGTCCCTGGATGTATATATGGAAAAATACTTTGTGAAAGTTACAGTTTTTCCTTTTTTCACTCTGACGCTGAATGTCCTGTGAGGGTTCTTTATCTTTTTCTTCCCCAAAACTATTTCAACGAGGGACGCGTAGCATATTGAAATACCGTATTCGTATGTTTCAGTCCTGAAATATCTCGCGTTGCCCGACATTTCCTTTGAAAACTCCATTATTTTTATGTGCCTTTTTGTGCCTTCGGTGAGTATGCCTTTATTGAATGTATCGAGATTTACCTGATGTTCTACAAAAATATCAATATCTTCATCCACGGGAGTAAGCGATACCTGCATCGCGTACGCGTGTTTATTTTTCATACTGAAAAACCTTACGCTGCTGTATTCAAATTTTCTGCCCGCCACATTTATATATCGTGTCCCCCTGTAAAGAAGAGCATTTCTCATATCAAGTACAAAACGGTGCTTTTTATGTTCCATGGTAGAAACATCGAGTTTTTCGCCGCCTACCCTTATTCTGAAATCCACGGGGTTCGGGCAGTTTACAATTTCGGGTGTATGGGCCCCTTTTGAGTCATAAACCCCGGCAAGGTACGTCCCGGGCCAGCAGCCCCTTGGATTTTCCTCAAGTATCCCCCGGCTGCCCAGGTAACCGTTCCCAAGGGTAAATCTTGCTTCAGCCGAATTTTGCCCTGCCTCGTCCCACCTGCTCTCTTCAACGAGCCATTCTTTTGGGGAAACATAAGATAAGTGTTTTTTATGCATATAATTCTCCCGGTTCAAATTCATGATTTAAAATTATATTCCAATCGGGGATAATTAGCAATATATTTTTTCCAAAAAAAAAGTTTAATCCAGGGAAACACCCAGTGTCAGGCTGTAGATATTTAGCCAGTTTTGTGTATAACCGTCCCCCTGCGCGCCCTCGCCCTTTGACGTGCCTTTCGCGCCGCCTCCCAGGCACCGAAAATTTATATAGGGGTTTATTCCGCTTTTAAGTTCCACCCCCGCCCTCACGGAAACGTCCCAGATGGCGCCTATGAACGGGTATTCAGCGCCGTTAAAAACGCTGTCAGAAGCGTAAAAACCGTCCGCGTCGAGGGCGCACCACAAACCATTGTCAAAATGGTATTCGCCTTTCATTTTAAGTATAGGCACCGGCCCGACATTTTCATTCACAATTATTTCGCTGCCGTCCGCGGAAGCGAATATTATGGACGCGTTCCTGAGCTGCAGCGAAACACCCGCGCCCAGTTCCTTTTTATCATCCTTAATAAAATGCCACAGGTAACTTACGCGGTAAAACGAAAACCCGTATTTTATATCAAGCGGCGTGCCTTCGCTGAAAGAAGTTTCATAAAAAGAGAGGGCCCTCCCGGCCCGCGCTTTTGTTACAATTTCCAGGGGCTGGTACAAAAACACGACGGAATGGCTGTCAAAAATCCTTAACTCCGCCTCAAACCTCATAAAGGGAAAAACAACATCCTGGTTTCCTTCCTCCTTATAATCAAACAACGTACCTTCTTCCCCGAACTGAATCGTGTGCGAGCTTATAACCAGCATGCCGCTTTCAGCCGAGGCTTTGATTTGATACCAGCGATCCTTCTGATTAATAAGGTTTTCTCCCGCGAAAGAAACGGCCGCGCACAACAATACGGCTAAAATTGCCGAAATAATTTTTTTCACTTTATTCGCCTCCGCATATTTTTCACTTCAGTATAACTATCTCTCCTGTTTTATGGGCGGTATTGCCCTTACCGTCATGGCATTTCACCATAAAATGATAAACCCCGTTGTCAAGCCCCCTGAGCTCCTCTGTCAGGCGCTCATGCCTTCCCGCTGTAAACCCGTAATATTCAATCACCCGCACAAGCCTTCTGCCGCAGGTAAAAATTTTAATTTCAACTTTTTTCGAAGGTTTGTTTACCTCAAAAACAAACATAAATTTCCCAAACGAAGGGTTAGGGTACACATAAGCTTTGGTCACTTCGTACGTGTCTTTTTCAAAAAAATCAATCGGTGTAGAAGTAGGCGTGGGTGTCGCGGTATGAGGCGCCGTAGCTTCCGGTGTTTCGCTTCCTGTTAAAGTCGCGGTAAAAGTCGGCGTGGCCGAAAACACAGGTGTATCTGTAGGAGCATTTGTTTCTGTCCGTGTAAAAGTCGCGGTAAAAGTAATTGTTGAATGAACCGTGGGCGTAAAGGTCGGGCTGGCTGTCGCTGTTTCACTCGCCGTTATTGTATCCGTTATTTCGGGTGTGGGCGTCAGGCTGGCTGTCGCTGTCCCGCCCGCAGTAGCTGTATCAGTTATTGTAGGCGGTTGTGTAAGAGTATAGGTATCAGTAGGCGTCGGGCTTTCCGTCCCTGTTTCACTCACCGTCGCGGTTTCCGTTTCTGTACGCGTCGGGGTAAAAGTATACGTATAAGTAACTGTCGGGCTTTCCGTCCCTGTTTCACTCACCGTCGCGGTTTCCGTTTCTGTACGCG
>CAZHOD010000027.1:0-1781 GCA_964534075.1 uncultured Spirochaetia bacterium | reverse complement strand
TCGGGGTAAAAGTATACGTCCCCGTCGCCGTAGGGCTGGCCGTCGGCGTGCCGCTTATTGTTGCCGTAGCTGTTATTGTGGGCGACTGCGTAAGGGTAGGTGTTTCCGAAGCCGTAGGGCTTATTGTAGGAGTACTGCTTACGGTATAAGTTCCCGTCACTGTCGGGGTGTTTGTTAATGTCCCCTCCGGGGTGGGCGTTATAGTCGGCGTTTTTGTAACGGTGAGGGTCGGCGTAACAGTGGGCGTGGGGGTAGGATAATATACATCTATCTTTCTTACCCTGTTGTTATACCCGTCTCCTATATAAATTTCCTGGGCAGCTATATCAATACTTGTTTTTCCCGCTGTTCCGAACTCAGCATCCGAACCCACCCCTTCGGAGTAACCCTGCGAGCCGCTTCCCGCCAGGGTGGCCACCCACCCCCCGGAATATAAAAGCGCGGCCCGCACTACGTAATTATATTTATCGCTTATGTATAATATATTAGGGCCGGGATCATAGGTCAGCGCGTGGGGATGGTCATAAAGCGAGGTTTCGAGCGTGTCGTCTACGTACCCGGCGGTGAAACTGTCATTATCCCCCGTGATTGTATAAGTCGCGTATAAAAAAGGTTCCGCCGGGTCGAGCCCCACCCTTCTTATAATATTATTGTTGGTATCAGCGACTATAAGCACGTCGAATTTTTTCAGGTACACTATGCCTTCGGGGTTGTTCCATGCCGCCTCTCCCGACTCTGACTCTTTTTCAGCGTAACCCGCGATGCCGCTCATACCGGATATTGTCATAACCTCATTTGTGGAAAGGTTAATCTGCCGTATCAGGTGGTTTCGGGTGTCCGCCACAAAAAGCCGGTTGTTTTCTATGTCTATGGTTATATCCGCGGGATAATAAAATTCAGCCTCCGTCCCGGTGCCGTCGCTGTCTCCCCGGGAAGTGCTCCCCGCCACAGTGGAAACATAACCAGTGGATGTATCGACGCTTCTTATGCAGTTATTTATCCTGTCGCACACATACAGGACATTCCTTTTTGTATCAAGGGCAAGCGCGGAAGGCCCCGAAAACATTGCGCTTGTACTGTTCCCGTCCGCGTACCCGCTGTTACCGTTCCCCGCGAAAGTATTCACTATTCCGCTTTCGTCTATTATCCTTATAACATTGTTTCCGCTGTCGCATATATACGACCTTCCCGTCAGAGTATTATACGATATGTCCGCGGGCGAGTTAAAAGCGGCTGTTGGTATTGTGTTACCGTCGCCGCCGTAAGTGTTCATTCCCGCCTCCGCGTAAACATAATTATCCGACGCAACATCTATTTTTTTGATTTTGTTGTTCTGAGTGTCGCATACCAGCACCGCCTCCCGCAAATAATCAAAAGCTACACTGTGGGGAAAATTAAATTTTGCCTCAAGCGAACTGCCCGTGGCGTCCCCGACAGAGCCCGCCCCGGCCTCAAAAGACGTGGTATTGTTATTAAGATTTATGCTCCTTATGCGGTGATTTGACTTATCAGCCGTGTAAAGCCGGGCTGTCTCCGTATTTATGCTGACATCATAAGGGTACCTGAAATACGCGTCCGCGCCCTGCCCTTCCCTGTATCCTGAGGTGCCTCCCGCCACTAAATGCGTAGTGTTATCGGATAAATCCATGTATATTATCCTGTTGTTTAAAGAATCAGCTATATAAAGCCGCGCCGGGGAAGTATTGGCGTCTATATCGACCCCGCGCGGGCCATTTACGCCGCTGTCATCCGCTACGGTCGAAACCATATAAGCCGCGAGG
>CAZHOD010000026.1:0-11161 GCA_964534075.1 uncultured Spirochaetia bacterium | reverse complement strand
TTATTTTATCGCTTACTTTTTCGGCCTCTTCGTCGTTTACAACCATTTCAATCTTTTTTTTGGCGGAAAGCTCCACTACAACATCCTGCCCCTTCAACACATCCATTTTTCTTTTCTGAAAACCGTAACCTTTTACATCTGCCACCGTAAGCGCCGAAACACCGGAGGCAAACAGTTCCTTTTTTACGTTATCAAATTTTTCCGGGCTGAAAACAGCTTCTATTTTTTTCATTTGACCCTATTTTATTATTTTTTTTGTGTTCGAGGAAGGCGAAATCAAAAGTTCCTTTTTCCACACCTCGACCATCCTGATATTTTCCTGTGCTGCCCTTGCGTTCTCACTGTCGGGCACTTTTGCCGCGTACTCCTTCCACATCTGTATGGCCTCGTCCCACCATCCTTTTTTTCTGTATACTTCCCCGAGCCTGAAAAGAGCTTCATTCTGTTTATGGTCAAGCTCCAGGGATTTATGGTATTCTATTTCCGCCTCTTCCCACCATTCTTTTTTAAAATACGCGTCCGCCAGCTTTAAATGGGCGTCCCCGTCCCTGGACTTTTTTGAAACAGCTTCAATAAACACTTTTACAGCGCTGTCATAATCGCCCGTCTTAAAATAAACCAGGCCCACGTTTTTAAGCGCGTCGAAATTTTCCGGCTGTAATTCGACTACTTTTTTATATTGTACAATAGCGTCTTTTAAATGTCCAGTATTTCTGTACGCGTGCCCCAGGTCGTAATAATAAGCCGGTTCTCCGGGGTTATTTTTTACTTTTTCCCTGAGGCTTTCTATTGTTTCCCTGAAAACAACGTCTTTTTTTTCCGCGGAATCAAGGTTCTTTTTTGCCACCGCGTAATCCGGTTTTATTTCAAGCGCCTTTTTAAAATATTTTTCCGCTTCTTTGAAAAAATTCTTTTTATAATAGGCCACGCCCAAATTATTGTAGGCTTTAAAATAATTTTTATCCGTTTTTACGGCTTTTTGGTAATTTTCCAGGGCCATATCCAGGTTGCCCATATTTTTGAACGCCACCCCCATGGAATTATAGGCAATGGCGTTATTCGGCTGGACGCTTATGGTTTTCTGATACTCAACAAGCGCCTCCTCGTAGCGGCCTTTATCAGTAAGGACAAGGCCGAGATAAAGGTTTATTTCCGGTTTTTTAATGTAATGCGGCACCAGCTCAAGCGCCCTCCTCAGCTCTTTCACGGCCCTGTTGTAATCTTTTTTTCTGTAATAACATATGCCTAAATAATAATGCGCGGTATCGTCGTAGGGCTGCTCTTCTGTATGCTTTTCCAAAAGCTCTATCGCGTCGCTGTTTTTTCCTTCTTTATAAAAAATAACCCCCCTTTCCAGCTCGACCTTTTTGAACTCCGGGTTCTCATCCGCGATAGCGTCGAGCACCGCCCTTGCCCTGTCAAAATCCTTCATTTCCCTGTAAGCGACGGCTATATTAAGCTTGGCTTCCAGAAAAGCCGGGTCTATAAGAAGTGTCTGTTTGAATATTTTTACCGCCTCTCCGGTAATACCTTTTTTAATCAAAAGTTCTCCGAAAAAATTGAAGTATACCGGGTTTTTTTTGTTATAGGTTATGGCGGTTTTGATATAATTTATGGCGTCATCTATATAACCTTTCATTTTGTGTACCCTGGCAAGGTTATAATAAGCTTCTTCCTTTTGTTCCTCTTTTTTTTCGCTTACGCCATCTTCCCTGGATGGAAGCTCGTTTTCCTCGTGATCAATAACCAGGCTCTTACTCGATTTAATAAAGGCCGGATTAAGCTCGACGGCCCGGTTGTAGCACAACTCCGCTTCCTCATTTTTCCCTGTTTCACCGTATACAAAACTAAGATTGTAATAAGCGGTCGCGTATTCCCTGTTTACGCGCACGGCCGCTTTCAAATGCTCCTCCGCTTCTTCGTAAGCCCCTTTTTTATAAAGGCATTCTCCCAGATTGTTCCTCAAAGCGGCGTACTCCGGGTATTTTTTAAGCGCTTTTTTAAATACCTCTTCCGCCTCGTCGTATTTTCCCTGATTTTTATAAATAGTTCCCAGCAGGTTTCCCGCAAGAAGGTGTTCCGGGTCTATGGAAAGCGTTTTTTTCAGGCTTTCTGCGGCCCTGTCATAATCCCCCGTGTAAGTGTATGAGTTTCCGAGGTTATAATACGCTTCAGGGTCGTCCGCGTGAAGCTGCGCCACCTTTTTGAAGGCCTGTATGGACCTGTCATATATTCCCGTCTGCTTGTTAACGGTTTTTAGATTGGACCTTGCCTGAAGATAAGAAGGATTAATTGCCAGAGCTTTTTTAAATTCCTCGATGGCCTCCTTGTACATGCCCTTTGAATAATAATAAACCCCTACATTGTTGCGGGCTATAGCGTCATTTTCCTCGCCGGGCTGTATGAGCTTTTCCCCGCCTTCCCCACTCATGATTTTTCCTTTTCAAATAAAATTTCCGGTTTAATAAGGGTTACGACCTCCTCTTTGTCTTTTAAAAGACCTGCTATGAATTTTTTTTCGACATTTAAGCTGTATTTATTAATATCCGCAAAGCTCCCGGACGCGAAATTTTTTACAGAAACAACATCATCGACTATTATTCCCAGGGATTCCTGCTTTCTTTCAAGGACAAGTATCCTTGTTTCGTCTGTTATATTGTCCTTCGCGCCAAAAATTCTCTCGTTAAGGCTCATGACCGGAACCACTTTGTCCCTGACCGGCAACATACCTTTCATATAAGGAAACAGCGCCGGTATGGGGGCGGGGGCTTTATATCTTATTATTTCCCTTGTAAAAATTATCTCAACGCCGAAATTTTCGTTATTGAGCCGGAAAATTATGACAAGAAGCCCTTTCAGTATATTAATAATATCTTTTTCTCCGGCGAACCCCTTTTTTACAAGTATCTTTCCCAGCGGCTCGGAACTTATCCTTTGCTCCTCCAGCGCGGCCTCCAGCTGCTCCCCGTTTATAAAACCCGCCTGGAGCATGAGTTTCCCGAGGCTTTTTTGTTGTTTTTTAAAGACGGTTTTTCCGCTCATAAATTTATATTGCCTCTCCGGAAAGCAGCTTCAAATTTTTCTTTATAATTTCGTTTCCCGGGTTTTTTTCAAGGGACTTTGTCCAGTATTCCTTTGCCCCCGCGGGGTTGTTTTCCTTCATGGCTATATTGCCGAGTTTATAATAAATATCCGCGTTGGCCCGGCCTTTTTCAACAGCCTTTAAAAAATTTTCCCCGGCTTCTTTGTACATTATTTTTTTATAATAAAGGTGCCCTATGTTCTCACGGATTGACGCGTCGTCTTTTTTCTTTTCAAGGGCCTGTTTATACTCGTTTATCGCCTCGTCGAGCTGCCCTTCCTCCGTATAAATAAACCCCAGGGCCTTATGGGTGTCGGCATTCCCGAGCCCCATCCCGGTAATTTTTTTATATTCCTCCAGCGCTTCCTTTTTTTTGCCGAGCCTGGAATATATCTCGCCGCGCAGTATATACAGCTCGGGGTTTTTATATTTGTTTTTTTTCGCGCGGTCGAGTTCCGCCAGTGCTTTTTCATACTCGCCCTTTTCATAATAAAGCACGCCGAGGTTATAAGCCACGGAAGGGTCCTTCGGGTTCATCTTTACGGCCTTATCGTAGCATGCTATGGCCTCTTCGTATTTTTTCATGTTCCTGTATATGTTCCCCAGCATGGAATGCACCCCGGGTGTTTTCGGATTTGTCCGTAAAACTTCCTCGTATTCCCTCGCGGCGTCCTCGTATTTTTGCCCGGATTCGTGTATAAAACCCATTTTGAACCTGATTTCCACATTTCCCGGTTCTTTTTCCAGTATTTTATTATATTCTTTTTTAGCGTCGTCGTATTTTTCCATCTTTACGTAAAGGTCTCCTATGGCGTGCCTTATGGCGGAATCTTCCGGATTAATCTCTATGGCCTTTTTATACTCTTCGAGCGCTTTTTCCGGCTTACCCATATTCGCGTACAATTTTCCCAGTTTCAGTATCACGGAAACATTTACGGGGTTAAGCTTTAACGCTTTTTCGTAATTCTTTATCGCGTCGTCATAATCCCCCTTGTAAACATAAGCGTTCGCGAGGTGGGCGTAGACCTCGCCGTCGTCCGGGTTTATGACGAGGGCTTTTTCAAACTCTTTTACAGCCTGCCCGTAGTTTTTGCTCATTGTAAAAGCCAGCCCAAGATTAATGTGGTCCTGTACTGTTTCCATTGCTTTTTACCCTTTCTTTTTGAATATCCTTTCCTTTACATCTATGCATTCAAACCTGTCCCTGAAATCATTCACCATTGTTTCGGTCTTTCCCATAAAAAGAACACCTTCGGGTTTTAAAGCCCTGTAAAAATATCCCATGATTATCCTCTGAAGCTCCCTGCCGAAATATATTATTACATTCCTGCAAAAAATCAGGTCAAAAAACTCTTTTTTATACGGCTCCATAATATTCATCCTGATGAATTTTACGTTTTTTTTAATAAAATCCCTCACTCTGTAACAGCTGCCATAATCAAAATACCTGTTTTTCCTTTTATCTGCTATATTTTCCAGCTGCTTTTCGCCGTAACTCCCTTCGACCGCCCTGCGGAGCGAAACATCGTCGAGGTCGGTCGCGTAAACCGTATATTTTATTTTTTCGCTGTTAAATTTCTTTTTGGATTCTTCTATGGACATCGCTATTGAATAAGGCTCCTCCCCGGAAGAACAACCCGCGCTCCAGGCATTAATATACCCTGTTTTTTTAAAAATTTCAAAAAGAATACTGTTTTCCAGCTCAACGAAAACTTCCGGGTCCCTGAAAAATTGCGTGACATTTATGGTAAGTTTGTCAAACATCATATTATATTCTTCCCTGTGCCTTTCCAAATACCGGGAATACTCGCGGTAATTTTTCAGGCCCAGCGCCCTCATCCTGACGGCCAGCCTTCTTTTCAGGTAATTTTCCTTGTACTGGTTTACATCCAGGGACCTTTCCCTGAATATCCTGTCCTTTATATCCTTAAAAGCCGCCTCTTCGTCCATATCAATTTATCATTCTTTCTTCGCCTTCCCCGTCCTCACAGGCATTGTTTATTATATCCAAAAACGTATCGACCAGTCTTTTGTCGAACTGGCTGCCGGAACATCTTTTAAGTTCCTCAATTGCCTCGTATTTTGACATTTCTTTTTTATAAGGCCTCGCGGAGCGCATAACAGAATAAGCGTCGGCTATAGCGCAGATACGCGAGCCCAGGGGAATTTCTTCCCCTTTAAGCCCGCCGGGGTATCCTTTACCGTTGATATGCTCGTGGTGGTGAAGTATTATATTTGTTATGTCACTAAATACACTGAGGTTTTCCAGTATTTTAACTCCCTCCTCAGGGTGCTTTTTTACTTTTTCATACTCTTCTTCTGTCAAAGAAGCGGGTTTATTCAGTATTTCACCGCTTATATTTACCTTTCCTATGTCATGAAGCAGCGAAGCGTATTTTATCTTCCTTTTTTCGCCGCCGGAAAGCCCCGCCTTTTCCGAAAGCTTTTCCGCGTACTCCATTGTTTCGACGGAATGCCCGTGTGTCCTTCTGTCCTTTGTGTCTATGGCCAGGGCAAGCGCCCGCGCCATTCCGTTGTAGTTCTCCTTTAATTTTGATATAAGTTTCTGCTTTTCGGTTATTACGTAAAACTGGGAAACAAAAAATTCAGCGATGTATATATCACTATAATCAAATTCTTCTTCTTTGTAAAGGGCGGCGATTTCTTTTATTTTGCCGTCTTCTTTTACCGGAACCAGCAGGAAATTTCCCGCGCTCACCCCTTTTATAAAGACCTTTTTATCCGCCGGTATATTCCCGCACATTTGGCCGGAAAATTCTTCCGGGTTCAGTTCTTCCGTCAGTCGCCCCGTATATTTCCCGTAGGATAAAATAAGGCGGAAGCTGCCTTCCGCCGTGTACACTGCCGCCTGTTTTATGCTGAGCAGATTGATTATATTTTTCGCAAAAAGTGTAAACGCTTCTTTTTTACCCGTTCCCTTTTCTATTTCCCACAATGACTCATGGGCTATCATAAAAGAATTGATTATTTTGTTTGTAAAAACTTTTTCATTACCGTCTGCGGGCCCGGCCTGTTTGCCGGCTCCCGGCAGGCTGATTCTGTCGGAAATTACGGCAAGCGCGGAAAAAACAGCGGTATTTAAAATAAACGCGGTGATATCCGCCCCGGGATGCAGGGAAAAATATCCAAAATTGAATATAAGGGCCGCGAATATACCGTTTACCGGGCCCCGCGCCATGCTTACAATTACCACAACAAGCGCCGCCAGTATAAAAACAATATTTTCCGGAAACGACACCGGATTCAAAGCAAGAAAAAAAGCGGCTATACCGCCAAAAGCCGTGAAACAACTGCCTGGATTTATTTTAAATCCGGGCATTATTTCCCCATGGGTTTGACTGCGTCACCGGCTTTGATTGGCTTTTTCTGCCCGGTTACAACCGCCACAGAGCTTGCCTGCATGGAATTAATTATTAAGGCTTCGCCTATAAGGTGTTCTTTAATGTTCCCGTCCTCTTCCGTTTCCTCTTCCCCCTGTTCATTTTTTCTGTAAATCCCGAGCCTGTCCCCCGGAAACACGCCGCTTTTTATGCCTATATCTATGTACACTACATCCTTATTTTGTATATTTATCTTATCGCCTTTTGCCCTTATTATAAACCCTTCACCCTCTATTTCTTTCTTTTTTAGTTTGGATGTAACTTTCCTGTGATAATTTCTCACCTCGCTGCGCTGTTTAACTTTAAAATCATCCCTGATTATGTCGTAACTCTTTTTTATCCTCACCCTGTAAGTGTCCGTGTTTATTTTTTCAAGCACACGCGCGAGCCCCACAATTTTTATGAGCCTGCCCATATACCTGTCGTCAGCCGGGTGTATGACCTCCTCGCTGTCGTCGTATATAATAAACTCCCTTCCTTTTGAGGCGTCCTTTCCCACAGTCATCTTTATGTATGCCGTATCGTTCTGCACAAGCAGTTTTTGTCCGTTAAGGCCGTAAATATAACCGTCTTTTTTAAAATTAGGTGTTATAAACCCGCCCCGCTCCACAAGTACGTAACCCGCCTTTTCTATCTTTTCCTCAGCCTGAGTTTCGACCACTATCAGGCCGGCGTCTTCTTCCTCATAATCAAAGGTAATTTCGCTTTCGGATTCTTTTTTTTCTTTACCGAATTCTTTTTTCGCCTGTTCTTTTCTTTTAGACACTATATATTTTTCAAGCTCCCCCATCCCTGACTGGCCGGGCGAAAGAATAATAATGCCGTCTGTATCGTCAGCCTCCCTGTCTACTATTATGCCGCCTTGTTCCCGGCCGGCTTCCTGCTCTGTTTGCGCGGCGTAACTTTCTTCCGCCTCAATTACAACGCGGCTTTCTTCATCCTCTTTTTCCCCGGATTTTCCGCCTCCTGTTTCTTCTTCGGGCTCACCCTTAAATTCATCTGTTGTTTCCTCCGGATTCTCCACCCCCTCCTGTATGGTTTCTGTCCCCGGTATTTCTTTTTCCACTACAGCCTCTTCAGCGCTTTCTTCTGCCTTTTCTCCGGCAGCAGGCTCCTCTTTGCCCTCATATAAACCTGCCTCTTTTGTGTAACCTTTGCCTTTTTTGTCTTCAGGCCCGGCGGCGCCGAAATTAATATTCGCTATAACATTAAAATAAAGGCCGCCGAAATCGAACATCGCGGCGGAACCATCATTGTTTTCCAGATTTCCACTTGTGCCTTCGCCCGAATAAGCTATAGGCGAAACTTCCGCCATTTTATACCCCGCCTCAAAAACAGTGGAAAATTTTCCCTGTGTATAGGAAACTCCGGCCATGCCTTTTGTGGTTAATGCCGAACCTTCAAGAGTATATTCCGCTGTTCCCGAGGTCCTTTTGGAGCCCATGAGCAAAAGGTAACCCCCGCCGCCTCCTATAAAAGCGTCTATCTGCCTTGTTATCGGCACATAAAGCCTCAGCACACCGTAAGGCTCGATTGCGTTAAGGTTAAAAGTGTCGGTCAAATACCAGACAGTCAGCTGATACCCTTTCATGTTATAGGCCGCCCCGATGCCGAGCGAGAGGAACCCCACCGGCGAATAATTATATTCTAACCCGGCGTTGTATACATTAATGGATTCGGAAAACTCAACACCATAAAAATTGTTGATATCTGTCATGGGGGGCATTGTTCCTCCGGCTGTTACGCCAAGGGTGTGCGGGGCCACGGCAAGGGCGGGAAAAGCGCCGCTAAAGGCAAAAATCAAAAAAAATATCAGGACAATAATGTTTTTTTTCATAAATACCTCACTGTTTTTTACAGGGTATCAATAATCAGTAAAACGTGACAAGTTCATTATACCGCTGTTCGACGTCCCGGTATTTGTCGCTTTCCGGGTATTTCTCCATAAATTCTTTATAATATACCTTTGCTTTGTTTTTATTCAAAAATCCGTCGTAAATTTTGGCCTCTATATAATCTATTTTCTCAGCCTTCTCCAGCCCTGTTTTCTGGTATTTTTCCCTGTAAGACTCAATAAGTTCGAGCGCGCGCTTTTCTTTTCCAACCCAGTAAACATAAACTATATTATAGTAATGAGCCCGCTCTTTTTTTGGTTCTTCCAGTTTTTGTTCATAAAATTCCTCAATTTTGGTACTGGTTTGCTCCGCGCCTAAAATTAAATAAACAGCACCCACAACAATCAAAATTAATATAATTACCAGCTGCTTAAATCCCATTTTTTTATCTACTCCTTTTATAATTCATAATACCACATTATAATTTTACCACTTCATAATTTTTTTGTCAACTTTGCTGTTTTCATGTTGTATTAAATAAAAAACCGCCGGAAAAACAGCATTAATATCAATAAAAAAGGCCCGGCGGGAAAAAATCCCGCCGGGCCTGTTGGTGGCTTTTATACTATAAAAATATACTATAAAAGCCGATAGGTCTTAGCCGGCTTTTGTTACATTCGCTGCCTGAGGACCCTTGGCGCCGTCTACAATGTCAAAATTTACTTCCTCGCCTTCCTTAAGGGTCTTGAATCCATCCATCTGAATCGCCTCGTAATGAACAAAAACATCCTTGTCGCCTTCCTGCTCAATGAAACCGTAGCCTTTCTTTTCATTGAACCACTTCACCTTTCCTGTTGCCATAAACCTACTACCTCCTGAAAAATGTTCTTGTAGAAAAAATTTTCTACAAATATATTGCAATGAGTATAGCAGGGCGGGGGTATTTGTCAAGAAGTTTTTTTAAAAAGTTCGATTCTGTTTCCGGATTCGATTGATGTTGTCACCGGCCGGGATATGTTATTTCAGCCCTTTTACAAAATCCTCAAAATACAAAACCCTATTCTTATCTGTTTTTGAAAAAAGGAAGGGTGAAACATCCGCCGCAACAGCCTTCATATTAAGCCCGGAAATTTTTTCCAGCAGCGCGGATTTCAGCTGTTCCATATTCTTTATTCCCGTTTTCTTTGAAAGGTATTTAAAATCAGGCCCGGTAAATCCCGATAAAAACGTGACATCATAAAAATCCCTTCCTTTTTCCCTGCGCCGCCCCAGCAGCGCCGCTATTTTCATTGATAAAAGCGAAGGAAGAGACGGTACAACAGCCCTGGTAAATACGCCGACCCTGTTTATCACGCGGGTATTTTTTTCATACGGGACGCCCTGCGGCTCAGCGTCAATCTGCAGAAGCAATTTTTCATTTTCATGAGCGGATATACCATATTCATAAAATATCCCTTTAAACCTTAAAAATGCCCTGTACGCGCCCTTAAATGAAAAATCAACCTCGTTCCGGTATCCTTCCATAGCCAGCCTGCCTGATACTGTCATCGCCATTTCTTTAAACTCATGTTTTAACATGCCCCTGTTGTCAAAATCAATATCCTCGGAAAACCGCATGCTGTCATAACACAGGCGTATCGCGGTTCCGCCAATGAATACAAGTTTTACGCCTTTTTGATTCTCGTAAATATACGACAGTATCCTGCACTGGAGGTACTCCGCTATGATATTGCGTTTAAACCCTTTTAATTGCCCGGGATACTGCCTGACAAGCGCTTCAAGCGATATCATTTAAACACTTCCTTAATAACGCGCAACACGCGCGAATTTCCGTATTTCTCAGCTCCGGAAAAAAGCTCCTTTCGCAGTCCCGGCTCCATGAGGCGCTTCATGTCCGGGCGAAGCCCTTTTATTGCTTCCGCGGAATTCAGCCGCGTCTCGAGGTACATAAGGTCCAAAAGCGCCTTTGCGGGCCGCGCTATCATAAAAGCAGTGCTTGGTTCTCCTTCTATGGTGTATCCCCAAAAATGCTTTGCAGCAACCTTCCTGTATATCAGCCTTCCAAACGGAGTGGAAAAAGACTTTGTCTTTCTTGTGGACAGGCCGGTAACACTAAAGGGTTTGTCCGGAATTATCCCGTAAAAAGCCAGCGCGCTTTGTAATGATATATACGACGGCGCGTAAACACGGTTTGCCGCGGAAAATATAAAACGCTCGTCTGCTGAAACCGAGGAGAATACATAATAATTTCTTATAAACTTCCTGATATACCCTTTTTTTATCCATTCATTAAGCCTTGGCCTGTAAAAATCAGGTTCAACAGCCCTGGCCTCGTTTAAGCTAAAAAGTCCCTGTTGTCCAAACTTATCATACAGCTCCCGATATCTCATATAATTCTCCAAGATACGTTTTTTAGTATCTATTGGAATTATATTTAAAACCCTTGAAATTGTCAAGTTTTATTTTATGTTCCGCCATCAGCTACTGGAATTAATCCCGGATATGTATTTGGATAGTTCTGACGAAAGTAATCTCTCATATTTTGCAATGTTTCTGCATCACCACCACGACCATGATTTATCATAATAGGATATGGATAGTATTCGGCTTTTATAATCGAATGAGATATAAGGATTATTCCTATAAACAATAATAACACTTTTCTAAACATACACTAAAACCTCACGAGAACCACACTTTTTTTGATTTTCTCATTATTCCCTTCCTTATTTACTAATTGATATATTTCTCAAGCTTTAATCGTATTTTGTCTTTTTCCAAATCCTCATCCTAGTTTTTCAGCGATAGTGTCCTCAAATCCGTAAGGAATTAACTACTTGTAC
>CAZHOD010000025.1:1099-11247 GCA_964534075.1 uncultured Spirochaetia bacterium | reverse complement strand
AAAAGCATCCTGAAAGAACAGGGCTACAGCACCGCCGTCGGTGATGAAGGCGGATTTGCACCGAACCTCAAATCAAACGAGGAAGCGGTCGATGTTATCCTGAAGGCCATTGAGAAAGCCGGCTACAAAGCCGGAGAAGATATCATGATCGCCCTCGATCCGGCCGCTTCGGAATTTTACGATGAAAAGAAGAAAAAATATGTATTCAAGAGTTCCGACGGCCGTGAACTCAGCTCTGAAGAGATGGCCTCATACTGGGCCGACTGGGTGGATAAATATCCCATTATTTCCATTGAGGACGGCATGTCCGAGGATGACTGGGAAGGGCACAAGCTTATAACAGAAAAACTCGGCAGTAAAATACAGCTTGTGGGCGATGACCTTTTTGTGACCAATCCCGCGATACTTAAAAAGGGAATTGAAATGGGGGCGTGCAATTCCATACTCATAAAGGTAAATCAGATAGGGACACTGACAGAAACCCTGGACGCGATTGAAATGGCGAAAAGAGCGGGTTATACATGCGTTATATCACACCGTTCCGGCGAGACCGAAGATTCCACCATCGCGGACATCGCGGTAGCGGCCAACGCGGGCCAGATAAAAACCGGTTCGTTTTCGCGCAGCGACAGGATAGCCAAGTATAATCAGCTCTTGAGGATAGAAGAAGAGCTCGGCAAAACCGCCGAATACAACGGCAAAGCCAACTTCTATAACCTTAAATAATCTAACTTTACATAAGTAGGGACAAGGCATGCCTTGTCCCTACAAAGCATACCGGGAGGAATTTCATGTCAAACAAAGTGCTTTTAATCATAAGAGACGGCTGGGGCGTTGCCCCGGCGGGGAAACATAACGGGGTGTATCTGGCGAAAACACCGAACGTTGACAAATACCTTGAAAAATACCCGTATACCCTGATAGACGCGTCCGGAAGGCCGGTTGGTGTGCCTGAAGGCAACCAGGGAAGCTCCGAAGTAGGGCATCTTAATATGGGCGCGGGAAGAGTGGTAAAACAGGAAATTTTAAGGCTGGACGAGGCAATAGAGGACGGATCGCTTTTTAAGGACGATAATATGAAACGGGTAATCGATAACTGTGTTGAGAACAAAGGCGCGGTACTTCATCTTATGGGGCTGCTGCAGGACGAAGGGGTACACGCGCACCAGCGCCATCTTTTCGCGATACTTAAGCATGCCTCTGAAAAAGGGATAAAAAATATTTATGTCCATGTTTTCGGGGACGGAAGGGATACGCCTCCAAGGTCAATGAAAAAATACCTCGATATATTGCGCGAAAAATTCAGGGAATACGGCGCGGGAAAAGTAGGTGCAATTGTGGGAAGGTATTACGCTATGGACAGGGGAGAAAAATGGAATTTAATTGATAAGGCATACAGGCTGCTTACGAAAGCGGAGGGCAAAAAAGCAGAGGGCCCGTATAAAGCCCTGCAGAACGCTTATGACACGGAAAAAACGCCGGACGGGTCGGAAATGGTCGATGAGTATATTGAGCCTGTAGCGATTGGGGATTACCCCGGCATGAAAAAAGGCGATTCCGTGATTCATTTCAATTACCGGCAGGACAGGGCAATAGAGCTTACAAAGTGTTTTGTGGATGATGATTACCCCGGTGACAGAGAAGAAAAAGTGGATGTCATATACTGCGGCCTTACAAGGTATTACGATGAATTTAAATATAATGTTATAGGCCCGCTTAATGAGGGCGGAGCTATGGACAATCTGGTCGGAGAGACAATAAGCAAAAACGGGCTTAATCAGTTAAGGATATCCGAAACACAGAAATTCAAGCATGTCACATCGTTTTTTAACGGGAAAAAAGTCAAGCCCTTTCCGGGTGAGGAAAGAAAGGAAGTCAAGGGCAGGTTCGACCCTTCTGATTTTGCCGTGCATCCTGAAATGGAGGCCTACCGGGTAAAGGACGAAGTTATAAACAGAATAAAAACAGGGAAACACAACTGCATAATACTAAATTACGCCAACGGTGATATGGTCGGGCATACGGGAGTGCTGGAAGCGGCAAAAAAAGCCATCGAGGTTGTGGATGAATGCGTGGGGGAGACGGTAAAAGCCGGGCTTGAAGAGGGATACAAAATTCTTCTTACGGCAGACCACGGGAACGCCGAGGAAATGTGGGACGAGGAGTCCGGCGGCCCAAAAACAGCGCATACAACAAACAAAGTCGAGTTTATTTATATTGCGGATGATTCGGATAAAATAAAACTAAAAGAAGGCGGGAAGCTCGGGGATATAGGGGTGACCATACTTAAACTTCTGGGCCTGGATGTACCGGAGGAATGCACCGCGGATAATATGATCGCGGAATAACCGGGGTTTCCGGCTTTTTACCGGGGCTAATTATACGGGATAATACCATTCGCTGATTTTTCGCTGGGAAAGGAGTGAATTTTGTCTGAAATTAAAAATGCCGGGGGATTGGCCGCGAAACAAAGGGGCCAAAGAAATGATTCCTTTTTTCACATTTTAAATTCCAGGCAAGGAGTCAGTTTCAGGAACCCGGAATCAGGGGCTAAAGCGTGATAATTTTGTCCTGGAACGTAAACGGTATAAGGGCTGCTCATAAAAAAGGCGCGTTGGCCCCGCTTTTCAGAGAGAGGCCCGATATTACCTGCCTTCAGGAAATAAAGGCATTGAGAGAGCAGGTGCCCGATGAGATACATAACTTCGAAGGTTATCATAAATTTTATAACCCCGCGGAGAAAAAAGGGTACAGCGGGACGGCCCTTTTTACAATTCAAAAACCCCGGGAGGTTAAGTACGGGTTCGGCGTGAAAAAATTCGATACCGAAGGAAGAGTGATAATAGCTGAGTATGAAAAATTCATGCTTTATAATATCTATTTTCCGAACGGAAAAAGCGGGCCTGCCCGGCTTAAATATAAAATGGATTTTTACGGTGAATTTTTAAGGCGTGTGGAAAAAGAGGGAAAAAAAGGCAAAAAGATTGTTGTATGCGGAGATGTGAATACAGCGCATAAAGAAATAGACCTTGCCAGGCCCAAAGAAAACGCTAAAATTTCCGGGTTTCTGCCGGAGGAGAGGGCTTTTTTGGATAAATTTATATCGAAAGGTTACATTGATACATTCCGGGAATTTAACAGCGAAGCCGGGCACTATACCTGGTGGGATATGATGACACGCGCCCGTGAGAGGGATGTGGGCTGGAGAATCGATTATTTTTATATAAGTAAAAATCTTAGAGAAAAATTAAAAAATGCCTTTATATTTAAAAATATAATGGGTTCTGACCACTGCCCAATCGGAATAGAACTCGATATTTGACGGTATTGTAAATTAAAGTAAATAAAGTATAAGGCAGTTATTTTTTTTAAATATCCTGCGGACTAAAACTCATTAAACTTGACAAAAATACTAAAACTTGTGTATAATAAACAAAATCGCAGATTAAACCAAATTTCAAGGAGGATACGCGAAATGGCAATGACACAGGCTGAAGCACTGGCAGAAAGGCTGAGACAGGAAGCAAAAAGGCTTTACGGAGGAGCTCTCGTGAGAGTATCTTTGGATGCTTATCCTAATGATGACGGCGCAGACGTTTATATTTACGCGCCCAAAAAGTTCGCGGATATGCTTTTGTCAAAACTTAAGGCTTCTAAAGTTCAGTTTCTTAAAAATTCAAAAGTAGACCCGGATAAATTGAGAATTTTCATGGAAGATATGGAAAACATGAAGCCAGAACTGAAAGAACGGCTTCAGGCGGAAGAGGAAAATAAAGAGTAAATAAAATAAATCTGTTTCAGGGAAAATAGCCTGCGTGTAATTGAAAACTCCGCGCGGGAATATTGCGTGTGTTGTGAAGAGGGAGATTAAATGAAGAAACATAAAAGAAAAAAGAATATGACCATCCTTTTTGTCCCTGATGACAGTTCAAAGGTGTTCAGCCTTAAAATGAAAGCCGGTGGTTTTTTTATCCTGCTTGTCCTGTGGATATTCAGCTGCGTGGCTTCGGGGTATATAGTATCCAAACACATAAATTACCGCGCTACTCTGGAATACAATAAATATCTTAAGAAGAATAACAAATATTTTGCAGCCGAAGTCATCGATGCCAAGGAAAACGTGAGGCGCGTGTCTAAAATAGACAGCCAGCTCAGGGATATGCTGCAGTTAAAATCCAAAAAAGGCATAATGAAATATACGGGGTTTGGCGGGCCCTCTGATGTAGACGGCAATCTGCTTGAGAAAAGTTTAAAAAATAACAATGAAATTATAAGCAGGAAAGCCTTTGAACTGGCGGTGAAATATATTAACGAGCAGTCAAGGGTAAATGAAGAATCCTTCCGTGAGATAGTCAAATATATTACGGAGCAGAGGGCAAAGCTTTCCGCGGTGCCTTCGGGATGGCCTGTTAAGGGCTGGATAACCTGCGGGTTTGGTTCCAGGATAGACCCTTTTTCCGGGGCGCTTTCCTTTCACAGGGGGGTTGATATAGCGAATGACAAGGGAACTCCGGTAAAAGCCCCGGCAGACGGTGTCGTAAGTTTCGCGGCCTTTGAAAAAGGCTACGGAAACCTTGTTACTATCAACCACGGGAACGGTTATTCTACAAGGTACGGCCATCTGAAAAAGTACGTAGTGTCCCCCGGCCAGCAGATAAAAAAGGGGCAGGTGCTCGGTTATCTGGGGAACTCAGGGAGGTCCACGGCCCCGCATCTTCATTACGAAGTGAAATTAAACGGTGTGGCGGTTAACCCGGTAAAATATCTTAATAAAAAAGTAGCCCTGAAATAAGCGAAAAACGGTTATGGTTTTATGTTTTTCCGGGAGGCTATAATTATTTTTAAAAAAGGCGGGAGTAAATGTTCGGAAAAGGCACCGGAAATATAGAAACGCTTGTCAGCAGGGACTGTGAAATAAAGGGAAATGTGCGCTGTAAAGGGGCGGTCAGGGTCGATGGCCGCGCGGAAGGAAACATTACCAGCAGCAGCGGGGTTATTATAGGCAATAACGCTGTAATAAAGGGCGACATAGAGGCCCGGCATATTGTAATAGGCGGAAAGGTTACCGGGGATGTTATAGCGCATAATAAACTTGAAATTCTTTCTTCGGGAAAACTTTACGGGGACATACGGACCCCGAAGCTTTCTATATCCGAAGGTGTGGTTTTTGAGGGCACCTGCGAAATGGAAAAAGCCATACAGGAAACAAGCGGAAAAAAATAATAATTTTTACTCTTTTTTCATATTTTTCTTATTCTCCCGGCCGTGTTTTTTTTACCGGCATGAATTACGGAGAAAGTAAATATAAATAATAAACAAATATGAATCCACGGAGGAATTATGGTACGGGTCAGGTTCGCGCCATCCCCCACAGGTTACCTGCACATAGGAGGGGCAAGGACGGCGCTTTACAATTATCTTTTCGCTAAAAAAAATTCCGGAAAATTTATATTAAGGATCGAGGATACGGACAGGGAAAGATCCACAAAAGAATCCGTGGGTGTTATACTCGACGCGCTCAGGTGGATGGGCGTCGAATGGGACGAGGGCCCGGAAAAAGACGGTGGATACGGGCCTTATTTTCAGTCGGAAAGGCCCGGAATTTACAGGGAGTATATAAAAAAAGCGCTTGAAACCGGGTCGGCTTACAAATGCTACTGTACAAAAGAGGAACTGGATGCTGAGAGGGAAAAAGCGAAAAAGGAAAAACGGCCGTATATTTACAGCGGCAAATGCCGGAACGCGCCGGAGCAGGACAGGCCCCACACAGTAAGGCTCAGGGTGGACAAGGAAGGCGAAATCGTAATAAATGATATTATAAGGGGGGAAGTAAGGTTTAAAAATTCCGTTATAGATGATTTTATAATCGCGAGGCAAAACGGTTCGCCGGTTTATAATTTTGTAGTGGCCGTGGATGACGCCTTAATGAAGATATCGCATGTAATAAGGGGGGAGGACCATCTTTCGAATACGCCTAAGCAGGTTAAGGTTTACGAGGCGCTCGGGTTTGAGGTGCCCGAATTCGCGCATATTCCCCTGATTCTCGGGCCGGACAGGGCCCGACTTTCAAAAAGGCACGGAGCGACATCCGTAACTGAATATGAAAAAATGGGAATCCTTCCGCAGGCTTTTATCAACGCTGTAGCGCTTCTTGGATGGTCTTATGACGATAAAACAGAAAAATTTACCCTCGATGAACTCAGGGAAAAATTTGACCTCTCCCGGGTAAACAGTTCAGCCGCGATGTTTGACAATACAAAAATGGGGTATTTTAACGGTATATATATCAGAAAAATGAGTGTAGGCGAACTTGCGGATAAATGCGCGCCGTTCTTTAAAAAGGCCGGATATGATATTTCCGACAGGGAATATTTAGAAAAAGTAGTCGCGCTTCAGCAGGAAAAAATACGTTCTTTTACCGAGGCCGCTGAAATTTCCGGGTATTTTTTTCGCGATTACGGGGAGATGGACAAAAAAGCGAAAAAAGTGTGGGAAAAAAATTCAGAGCACAGGCAGAAGGTGCTTTCGGCGCTTGAGCGCATAATAAACAGTGATGGTGTTTCCGCCGAAAAGGTGGAGGAAAGGCTGCGCGGGGAAATGGAAAAAGAAGGGATAAAGCCGAAGGTATTTATGCATGTTATAAGGGTCGCCCTGACCGGAACCACCGCGGGGCCCGGCCTTTTTGATGTAATAGAAACATTAGGGAAAGAAACCTGCCTGAAAAGGATAAAAAAACACCTGTAATTTTGAGCTCCGTTTTCGTCCTGTGAAATTTGTGAAAGGCGTCACGTAGGGGGGGAAGTTAAATTCATCCAAATGTCTTTGTAGGGGCGGCCCTGTGTGGCCGCCTGTCATTGCGGATCGCCATTGTAATGCCTCCCATTGGCCGGGAGAAGTTTAAGACAGGAATAAGCTCCTGGGCGGTTTGTTTGTTAATCCGCCTTCGCCAAGGCTTCGGCGGACAGGGTGTGATGATTAGGGGTAAATTCCCCGCAGCTTGCTGCGAAGGCAGTCAGTTGTTCAGTCGTTCATACCCCGCAGCTTGCTGCGGGGTAGTTGATTGGGGGGAAGTATATTTCTCTGTGTTTTTACCACAATCCTTTTTTTATTTTCACTACGCCGCCCCACACGGAAGCGATAGCGACTGCTTTTTCATTGTGGATTAGTTTTACTGTTCCTGTTTCAGCGCATGTTTCATGTTTGAACGTGGTTCCGTTTTTAACAAGTTTTTCCTGGGCGGCGTTTATTATTACCGAAGGAAAATTATAGAGAGCGTCTTTGAGCGGGATTATATGTTTTTCCGGATTTTCTATATCCCCGGGCACGGACGCGTCGTCCGCGCTGAATTCCCCGATTTTTGTTCTTTTTAGAGAATAAAGATGGGCGCAGGAACCGGTTTTTTCGCCTATGTCCCTGGACAGGCTTCTCATATACGTGCCTGTAGAGCATAATATTTTCAGGGATACCGTATCGGCGGAAGAAGATATAACTTCCGATTTATATATGGTTACCTGCCTTTTGGGAGGGTCGACTTTTTCCCCGGCGCGCGCCCTTTTATAAAGTTTTTTGCCGTCTTTACTTATTGCCGAATAAGCAGGAGCTTTCTGGGCTATTTCACCTGTAAAAGACTCAAGTATTTTATTTACAGCGCTTTCAGGTGAATCAGGGGGAGGGCATTCCTTTATCACCGCGCCCTCGATATCGTCTGTGTCGGTTTGCGCCCCGAATTTTACGGTTATTTCGTATTCTTTGGGGTATGTATGAATATAATCGTTTATTTTTGTGCCTTTGTTGACGAGGGCGATCAAAAGCCCTTCTGCAGGAGGGTCAAGGGTGCCCGCGTGCCCTATTTTTTTCAGTTTGAATTTTTTTTTGAGAATCTCTATTGTCTGAAAGGAAGTAGGGCCTTTTTCCTTATATAAAAGTATTATACCATCCATATCCGGCTTTTCTCCTGTTATTTTGAACTGAATACTAACACGGAAATAAAATAAAATAAAGTGTTTTATCAGGGAAAACCGGATAATAAGTTAAGGCAAAAATCAACTAAAAGCTCATTTTACAGCCCGGGCGTTTGAAGGTCTGGCAAAACAACAGGCAAACAGTAATAAGTAATAAACAATGGTTTTATTTGGAATCCGGAACTGGGGATTTAAAGGCAACAAGCAATTGTTTGATCTGGAATGTGAAATATGGAGTTTGGAATTATCTTTCCGGCCACGTCGCCGAAAAAGAAGGGGTAGCTTCAGGTAAAATTAGTGCTTAAAATTAATTTGACATTCGGGCGTCCTGTTGGTATGTTATTTGTATAACAAAGACGTCCTGTCTAAAAGCGTATAACAGGGAGCATATTTAAGGGGCAGATAAACAGGGGTGGTTTATGAGCGAGGGGCACACGCGTTTTTCTGAAAGAAAAGTATTTTTCGCCTTCCTGAATAAATCCGCGCTGAAAATTCTGTTATTTACGGGCAGTGTTATTTTTGCGTTTTTTCCGCGGTTATCCGCGGATGTTGATTTAAAAAACCTGAATGTCACGCCTTCTACAGCCGGGGCAGGGCAGCAGGTAACCATTACATTCGAATATTACGCGGATGACTGGGACAGGTTCGCGTATTTCGGGGCCATATCCGGCCGGTGTACAGTAAGGCACGCCGATACTTCTGTTTCAACGCAACAGATAAAAATACGGGAAAACTGTATGGATTGCCCGCACGGTTATGTGGAGGGAGGAAGGGCAGGCATTCAGTATGGCGAGGGAGAGGGAGGGTGGAAAACTTCGGGGGAAATAGATTCCGAGATAGTGCTCACAATTCCGGAAGAATGGGAACCCGGGACTTACTATATTATAATCGCCTACGGATACTGGAATGTCTACGCCAACCCGTCGCTCGATATAGACGGGGAGGCGTGTTTTGCGGTTACTGTAAGCGGTGAAACTCCGACGCCGACAATGACATTTACAGAAACACCATCCGGTATAATAACACCTGATACACCTGAATATACATCGACACCTTCACACACCCCTACCCCTCTCGGTTATGAGCTGGAACTGACTTACAAACCCGGAAGCGAAGAACAAAACATAATTAAACCGTATTTCAGGCTTTATAACAACGGTGCGGATTCTGTTGATTTAAGTACAGTGGTTGTGAGGTATTATTATAAATACGAAGGTGCGGGCCAGGAGGAAGAAGTGGAGTTATATTATTCAAGCATACACAGTCCAATAACAGATATTATGGCCCGGACTTTTATAGAAATAACCAAAGGGAATTTCGGCAGCCAGGACAGGATGATAGAATATACATTCGGGCAGGACGCGGGCCTTCTCGAGCCGGGCCACTACGTCGATGTACAGAGCGGGATTCATAAAACAGACTGGAGCGACTATGACCAGGGCAATGACCATAGTTTCCTTGATGTTGGGGATTATACGGTTAATGATAAAATGACGGTGTCCATAGCCGGGGTCGGAAAATTATCAGGGGACGAACCCGCCGAGGTTCTCGCTCTTCCGACCTGTATAGTAAGCGATTTGAGCTGGAAGTGGATGGACAATGGGGTGGAAAAGAATGTTGTATTATCCGAAAATACAGATAATGCAGCACCGTATTATATTCCGGGAACTGAGTTAATATGGCCGATACAAGCGACTTCTGCGGGGAACTACAATCCTTTAGTGCAACCATCTTCATTCACCATATACAAAGATTTTGAAATTGAAGAGGATTATAATTGTGAACTTATAAAAATAAAAGTGAGCGTTGACGATTACGCTAAAATATACATTAACGGGATTGAAATTGATTGTATTAAAATCGGGGGGAGTACAGAATGTATTGATCAAACCGAAGAGACAGGATATATAATATTAGACGACATAATAAATTTAAATAATACATATCTACAACCCGGGACAAATAGAATAAGCATTGAAGTTGAAAATACTGACTGCTGTTCTGCGTGGTTGGCGTTTGAAATGTGTATTGAACAATGCCCGCCAACTCCGACAATATCACCTACATTTTCTCATTCTCCCACAATAACAATTTCACCGACAATAACACAGACATTTACAGATACACACACAAGTACAAATACCCCCACCGCAACTATAACCCGGACTTACACAATAACCCCCACGC
>CAZHOD010000025.1:0-1089 GCA_964534075.1 uncultured Spirochaetia bacterium | reverse complement strand
TGGCCGACAGCGAGAATAATAAAATTCATATTTTTGACAGGGTGGGTACATATATAAACGGCTGGGATGTAACGGAAAGCCCGAGAGCGCTTGCTTCGGACAGCAGGGGGTGGATATATGTGCTGGAGTCAGGAGCATTTCAAAGCGGGCGTGTGGAAGTATTCGAAACAGACGGGACATTTAAGGGAGATTTTACATGGAGTTATATAAAAACCCCCTCGGATATAGAAATAAACGATTCTGATTATATATATATAACCGATTATTATTACAACGTTATAACAAAATTCGATAGTTCCTGGAATGAAATAAACCAGTATAACAGCGGGTGTTCGGGATATACCGGTGGAATAGGGGTGGACTCAAATAATTATTTTTTCACGGGATGCCGGGGATACCTGGAAACTGATGAGGAGTCCATAGTCAAAAAATATCCCACACTGGCTGATATGTGGGAAAAAAGTTACCCGTTTCTCGAAAAAATAAAGGATGCGCATGTAGGAAAAAACGATTATGTATATGTGGGTGACCCCGGGAACCATAAAATATATAAATTCGACAATAACGGGGTTTATGATACCGAATGGGGAGGGGATGGAAGCGCGCCTCACCAGTTTGTTTATCCCTATGCCATTGACAATGATATATGTGGAAATATTTATGTAACGGATGCAGGTGACAACAGGGTAAAAGTATTTTCTGACACCGGTGATTTCAATTTCGCGTTCGGGTATGGTGGTTTTGGGTCGGTTTCGGGTATTGAAATCATTTGCCCGCCGGCCACACCTACTGTTACAGTTACATATACGGCAACAGGCACATTTACGATAACAGGAACATTTACACCTACAGCGACAGCTACGCCCGCTTCAAGCAATACCGCGACATTTACGGCAACAGGCACATTTACAATGACATCTACCGTAACTTCCACATATACAGCGACAAAAACCCGGACACCCACATGGACGTTCACAAGAACGCGGACATTTACGCCCACATACACACAGACAAGCACAGCGACGCCAACATACACATATACAAGCACGCGGACATTTACGCCCACATACACACAGACAAGCACAGCGA
>CAZHOD010000024.1:0-11252 GCA_964534075.1 uncultured Spirochaetia bacterium | reverse complement strand
CTATGAAATATAATTTTACGGCCTCCCCTATTTTGTTCTGCGTGAAATCCACCTGCCCCCGGTACGCTAAATAAAGCGCCGCGAGTATTGCCAGCAGTTTCAGTATATTTACTATTTTATTGTCATAAAACCTTTCCCTGAAATTAATCAGCGGCAGGCAGAAAAAGAGGCATATTATTGCCAGGGCATAAAAAACCATGGAGAACATATTGTAATCCGGAGATTTTATAATCATGTTCCCGATATGCACAAAAACAAAAATAGAAATTATAAAAACACCCTTTACAAGAGGGTTGTTTATTATTTTATTTTCCGTAAAAAGTATGTTTTCCCTGTCCTCATGGACATCGTAACGCCCCTTGTTTTCGGGAAGGGAGAAAAAAATAAAAAATATACCCGCAGTGGTAAATATAACGCCGATGTTCTGAACTCCCTGGTTGGGGTTTATAAGCAGTATCCAGCCTGTTACAAGGGATACAACACCGGCGATGACAGCAAGAGCCTTAAAGCCCGCCCCTATGCCGAATGAAATTCTTATCTTTTCTTCTTTCACCGCAAAATAGGCAATTACGAGAAAAACACCCGCAAAAAACGCCGCCGCCGCGAAAACCATACTATGGGTTAAAAAAATAAATATCTGTATCAGGGCAAGCATAAAAACCGCCCCTGCCAGCAGCGCCCACCTTGGAAGATAAAACTCGATATTAAGCGGCTTTTTTTCAACTGCTATATCTTTTACCGGCTCAAAAGCCTTTTTTATTTTCTTTTCCTTTTGTTTTTCCTTTTCCTGGTTTTCCCTTATCAGCTCTTTCGCGTCCACCCCTTTTTCAGAGGCTTCTTTTTCCGCCTCTTTAAGCCGCTGTTTTTTTTCTTCCTCTCTTTTCAGCGATTCCGCGTGCCACCCTCTTGCTTTTTCGAAAAGGCCGGACAGGAACCTTATAAACCCGCTTGAAAACCCGAGCCCAGCCGGGACAAACCCCAAAATTGTAAATATAACCCCCGCAATATAATTGGAATTTTCGAGGATATTATACTGCCCTGTTATGACAAGGGCAATTCCAAGAATTATCAGGCAACTTTTTATTATTTTTTCAGCCAACCCGCATCCTCCAGATTTCTGTTATTTGTTTAATATTCTATTGCCTCAAAAATACCTATAGCGTGAGATGCCACGTAAAGCCTGTTGTCGTATCCGCCGGAAATTGAACCGGGGTAAGCTATCTTAAACCTGCCGTCCCGGTCGTAATTGAATTTACTGATAAGTTTCCCCCCGGGGTTGTAAACCAGTATTTGTGACCCTTTAAAATCATTAACATACATATTTCCGTCATGCATTATGGCTATATTTTCAAGGCCGGTAAGCGATTCCACATCAATACCAAAACTATTTACCAATTTTCCGTTGGGTTTAAAAATTTTTATATAACCTTTATCTTTCCCGTAATCGAGGGCATATATTTTATCATCAGGGCCGGTAAAAATCCTGCCAATTTTTTCAAACTTATCCTTTGACCCTCCTCTTCCCCCGAATTCCTTCAGTTTTTTTCCTTTTAAATTAAACTTATGTATTTTATTCGTGCCGTGTTCCGAAACGTATAAATTGTCAGTCGAATCTACGGCAAGCCCGGCAGGGCTGGAAAACCCGTTCAGCACAATTTCGCCTGTTTTCTTCTCTTCTTCATATTTCAACAGTTTGTTGGACCCGGAAACAAGAACGAACACATTTCCTTTTGAGGTTTGTACCGCCCACATTGGTGTTTTTTTTGTTTCAATAACCCCTTTTACATTTCCGCTCATTTTATCAAATATTTTCACCTGGTTCTGCTGGTTGTCGATAACATACAGATTATCCCCGTATACCGGTATTCCAATCTGGCCCTTGTATTCGCCCTTCCATTTTTTTACAAAAACAGGCTTTTTATTAAGCGCCATTTCTTTTTGTACAACAAAATATATTTCAGCAGCAATCGCCATGAGTACAACAGCAATAATAACAGGCACTATAAACGGATTTTTCTTTTTCGATGCGGGGGCATTCTCTTTCCCTGTTTTAACCGGCTTTTCCTTTTTTGGGGATGTCTTTTCCTTTTTCACACTTACTTTTTTCTTTACTTTCTTTTTTACCATTTTTTCCTCCTTGAAACATTGATTGCATAACTACTACGTTAAATTATATACTATTTTTGGATTTTTAATTATACCAACCTCTAATGAATTATTCAACTATATTTTACAGAAATTCGAACACAAAAATTAAATAATTATTAATATATATCCGTTTATTATCCGTATCAATCGGGCCGCATGATATAAACCTCTGGGTTTTATCGCGGTTCTGGTAAAAAACCCCCTTTATTCTCCAATCTTTATTGAAAACCAGCATCCTGCTTGCTGCCGGATCACTAACATAATAATCCCCGTTAACGGCTTTTTTAACCTCCGTCTGCGCGTACCATTTTTCACCCTTTGTTAAATATGGAATTTTTTGTTTTTTTATCCACTTTTTATTAACCAGGTCGTATTCCCGGACTATTCCGGGTTTAGCAACTACAAAAATACTTCCGTAATCCACGGATATTCTTCCGGCAAAACCGGGATTTTCACCCGGTTTTATCTCGATAGAACCCATATAATTTCCGGCCGAAGAATACGTTATTATTTTATTTTTGTTTCTATCCGTTATATATATATTTCCCGCCATGTCCGTTTCCATATTCAAAGGATTTTCAACTTCAGGAAGCATTATTTCCTTTATCTTTTCTTTTTCATGGTATACAGACAATTTTGTTGGGCCTGAAAACAGCACATATACTTTTCCTTCCTCATCGGCAATCGCATCTACAAGGCCCTCTCCTTTCAGCTCCCATTTTATATCTCCGGTTACTTTATCAACCTGCCTCAGAAATTTTCCGTCAATATTCGTAATATAAAGATACGTTCCGTAAACCGATAATTTTTTTGGATTGATTCCTTTTCTTTCAATCCCCCGTATCAGCACAGGCCGTTTGATTATCGAAATATAATGAAACAGAGAGTAACCAATCTGTACGAAAAAAATTATCAACAGGGTTATAAGCAGGTTAAACCGCGGAGAGGCACCCCATCTTTTCTTAACATTGTCATTATTTTTCACATTATGTTTTTTCATTGGGTATCCCTTATGAAAAACAAATATCCCATTGTTTCCAGATACATAAATATGGTTATGGCAAAAAGATACGCTCTGCTGCAGTTAATTTTTCCTTTATCAACGCTGAACAGGGCAATAGCAGCCGGCGGGATCACGAGAATAATAAGATACATGGCTTTCCACGCACCCAGCATACCGCTCAAAAAATAAATCATCATCGCCGCGAGGCACGCGAACGAATACCCGTCGAGCTTTATTTTACCGGTAACAGCGGACCAGTATCTTAAAAGCAATAGCGCTGCGGTCCCCGAGCCAATTGCCCTGAAAAAATTTACGCCTCCGAGCCACCACCATGTTGTATACGGCACCCCTTCTCCGTCCTGCCTGAAATAACTAAGGGCCATTTTAAAAGAAGTTATATAGTTGAAATCGGCTGAAGTTAAAAGTGGAAATAAAATATGAAAAATCATTATCCCCGACGCGAAAACTATACCGTAAAGCGCCGCGTTCAGGATATTTCTTGCGCCGGTATGTCTTTTTACAAAAAACAACGGTAAAATAACACAGAGCTGTATCCAGGCGCTAAACTGCAGGTACGACTCCGCTCCAAAAAACAAACCCGCAATTAGAGCGGCCCACAATTTTCCGTATTTATTCGAAATAACAATAAGAAGTATTACTATTCCGAAAACAAGAGCAATGACAGCGTCCGTAATTATTCTTGATTGTATTATGCTGTTTCCGGAAACAATATACAGCATGGCACCGGCAAACGCCATGACTTTCTCGCCCGAAATAAGTTTGATAATATAATAAATAATCAAAGAAATGAATGACGTCAGCGCCATTATACACATGCCGACCGCTACAGGTGTGCAGCCGGTTATCTTGCAGAAAAACCAGAACATTACAGCCACGAGCGGAGGATGTGTCCTCATATGCATGGCCACGCCCATCTGTTGTGTCTGGTATAAAATATAATCCCCCACAAAACCCCGTATATTTTCAATATCTTTGGTATAAAAATAATAATCAGTAATGCATTTATTGGTTATAACATCGGATATCCATTTAAAACCGTCATTGATTACCAGTATTGTTATTAATTTCGCCAGAAAAGTCGCGGCAAGCAAGAAAACAAGAGCGGCAACCTCGTTTCCTATCTTTCTGTCAATAAAAAATTCTGACCCTAAAACAAAAAACAATATATAAGATACGACAAGAAAAACCACCTTCGGGTTTGATGAAATATAATTAAAAACAGCGGGGCCTCCGGAAACATATACAGTATATAAATTTTTTGCAGCGGCGGTCTGTTCAATAAACACCTCAAGCATGAGGGGTACACGTAACGCCGCAACCACTGCCACAAACACCATTATTAATAATAAATACCATCTCACCCTGTACTCATTATCATAAACCCCTTCTACAGACAGCATATCTCTTTCGCTTTTTTTTCCCGCGGCAAGGAACGATAATAAAAATACGGCGGCAAATAAAGCAAAAAGGGCCATGGAAACCAGCGAACGTTTTGCGTCGTATGTGCAAACCCACGCAATAGCGAGTATGATAATTGAAAAGAAATAATATAAATTCAGGTTTTTTTTCCATCCCACGTAAAAAAACAACGCAAGGACAAAATAATATATATACAAAAAATAATTCCACGTCTCCAGTATCAGATAATAATTAAAATAATAATACTGAGACAATATAAAAGAGAAAAGCAATGCCGCTGAATATAAAATAAACCTTGTATTAATCATTGTATCCTCTTGCTTGCGCGGATTATGTTTAGTATTCAAGTGGTTTGAATGTCAGCCTGTTTACATAAATTTTGTTGTCGATTCCGCCTGAAAACTGCCCGGGTATACCGATATTATATTTTTTTGAAGAATCCTCGCCGAACTCACCCACCTTTTTGCCGTCATTATTGAACACGAGTATACTGTAATTTTTCATATCATTCACGTAAACGTTCCCGTCGTGCGTTACCACCACGGCCTCCGCGCCCGTAATCTCATCAAGCGGCAACTCCCACTTTTTGATAAAATCCCCTTTTTTATCATAGATTCTTATTGCATACGGCTTACCCATCTCCAGCGCATAAATATTGTCCTCGATGTCGCGGAATATCTTGAAAATCGAACGGAACTCATTCTCATCGGGAAACTTTGTGATAAATTTTCCTTTTAATGAATATTTGTATATTTTATTATCTCCGGGAGACGGGATATATATATTGTTTTCGCTGTCAATAAGAAAATTACGGGCTGTTCTGAGCTCCCCTATTCTTATCGTGGAAATAAGCCGGCCTTCCCTGTACCTTTTGAGTTTTTCCGAATTGCGTTCGAGAATAAGCGTGTCACCCTCCGAAGTCTCAGCCACCCATTTCGGCCAGTCATCGAGTTTATATGTTTCTACGTATTCCCCGCCTATTTTCGTATATTTCCTGACTTCGGGTTTATGCGGTTCAAGGGTATAAAGGTGCTTACCCGCGACAAGCGTGCCCTGTTCCTCGCGGTGCTCTATTAATTCGGGCCCGGTTGTCATTTTTAATTCCTTTTTATACGCGAAAAATACCTGCAGGCCCAGAAGCGCAATAATCAAAATAACACCCGCTCCCACCAGAACCTTCTTCGTGTCCGGCGAGGAAAGTTTGAGTTTCCGTGATTTCAGTTTTTTGAAAAAACCACCCACAGCATTCACAAAAGCCATTATTTCATCGTCATCAGAACCCTGTTTTTTCCCGGGAACAGTTTTTTTACCTGTTTTTTTTCCACGTTTTTTTCCTGCCATAATTCCGCCCTCCTGATTATATGATTTTCCTTAATTATATCCTAAATTACGCGTTGAGTAAAGTTTTTAATAAAGCAACAGATTTTCCGGTTTTACCGGAAAATACATATCCTGCCCGCTTTTTTTATACATTAACCGCGTGCTCGCCTCATCCTGCGCCGCAATGGTTTCGATTTTTATCGGGTGCTTTCCCTTATTCAGAGATATTTTATTAATTACCGGCCGCGAATACTTTTCTTTAAGACAGACTTTTTCATTATTTATTGATACTTCTCCTTCCCACGGCACCCTTAAATCAAACAGGTAATCACCCGGCTGCTCAATGATTATTTTTCCGCTCCATTCTACAGCACATATGTTGTTTTTGCACTTAAGCCCGGGCCTGCCCTGGTAAAAGAAATTATTAAACTGCATTATCGGCTCTACCCCCCTGTGTACGACCTCACCTTTGTCCTTATACCGCGCCATTAAACCCGTAATTTCATCCGAATCAATAAGATATTTTACCGGAATGGGCTTTGCGGGCTCGTTTTTTTTCTCCCACATTATTACGGCTCTTTTTCTTAAAGACGGGTTCATATTTATTCTTATTCTATGAAGCCCTTTATAAAGCTTTTCGGCACTGTTGTGAATATTACCGTCCAGAAAAACCCGGGCCCCCTTTACCCCTTCTACAAACAGGTAATAATCGCCGTAACCCGGCGCCTCTACAAGCCCTTTCATAACAGCCCTTTCCGCCCGGGCAGGAAAAATAACCGTGTTTTTATAAAATTTTTCAGTTGAAATAATTTCCATTCCCGAATAAAAATCAGTTTTTAACCCGTAAAGCTCCCGTACATTTTCATATGGCAGGCGGCATAAAACAAACCCGGCGTACGGCACCGCTTTGCCAAAACGCTTATTAAGCCAGACATTCCTTATATTTGTGATGACCTTTCCGGGCTCCTCCCATCCGTAATTATCCCCGGGGGCTGTCTCAGGATCCCCGTAAACAAAATAATTATAGTTCCAGCCTTTCTCTATACGGGCATCGGGAAAATAATTAAGGAAATATCCCAAGGAACCCGCGTATATACTTTCGCCTATTATTAAAACGTCTTTCCCTTCATTGTTGTAATAATGCGAGAGTTCGCCCAGGGATATATCGACGGGCCGCCCTTTCATCCCCAGCAACCCGAGCCATACCGGGAGGAGCCCGTCCCCCTCCTTTGAAAGGTAATATTTTGAATAGTAAATGTTGCTGTTTTTTTCTTTTGATATTTTTTGCGCCATTTTGGTGTACATATGGTTATAAAAATATTTCACAGACGGGTCCTTGGGTAATCCTATAAAAAACATAATATAGTTTAAATAAATTATAATCATAACCGCCGGGGCCGCCATACACGCCGCGATAATCTTTTTCCTTTTTATTTCTGCCTCCTCGGCAAACAAAAGCACCTTATTTATACCCAGGGCCGTTATAACAGGCAAAACAGGCACGGCAAGTATTATCCTCGCCGGGTAAAGGTCGACTGCCCCCGACAAAAACCCGACAAGCATACCCACAACAAACCAACAGAGTATAAAAAGATTGTTTCTCGCCCGCCAGTTAAGCAAAAGATATCCCGAGCCCAGTATAAAGAAAAAACCGGTTACGCAGTCGATTGCCGGCTGCGATGTCAGATTATACTTACCCACGGAGGATCCGTGGCTGAAAAAAAACCTGAAATATACATTAAACTGATTTATCATTTCGGGTATGATACTATCGCTTCCCAACCAGGTGTTTAGCATATTAAATTTTGAAACCCGCTCAAAATAAGCAGAAGGATTTTTGACAACAAAATCCATCAGCGGTGTAAAGACAATAACAGAAGCAAAAACCGTCAGCAGGCTCATTTTGGCCTTGTACGAAAGTTCCTTTTTACTGATGGCAGTGGCAAAAATCAAAATCCAGTAAATAACAAAGATTACCGGGGTGACCCTTCCCGGCGTATAAAAATATATCCCTAGACCCAGAAACACGCCGGATATTACCATAAAAACAGGGCTCCCCCTGCGCATGCCGGCAAAATAAAAATAAAAACATACCGTCGCCGCCGTAATCGTGGCTATCATTGCCCCTCCGTACCTGCTGAATAAAAGATGCTGGCTCATAAAAACCAGGATTACCGCCGATATAACGGCGACCCTTCTTGTATAAAGCTCCCTTGCAAGCAGGTACAGAAATACCACATTAATAGTGCCTGCAATAACACCAATAAATTTAAAAGTAAAAATATTTACCGGAAAATCAAGAACCTTCGCGAGTGTTCCCTGAAAAGCCGCGTAAAGTGTAGCGCTGCTGTGAACTCCCATAAGATATATCGGAAGGTCGGCTCCCTGTTTAAACCTGTTTATTAATGCCAGCCCGTTGGTCTGGTCCCCCAGTATACCGGGCGGTACTTCGAGCAGCCTATAGTATCTTGCGGCAAAAGCGGCCAGGCCTATGGCAATAAGCAGCAACGCATCAAGCCTGTCCGGGCCTTTTCTGTTTTCAAAAGGCGCATATTTATGATAAAAAACCGTTTTTAAAAAAACCATCGGCACTAAAGCTGCGGCAAAAAATCCGGTGAACCATGCCATGTTATTTTCTGCCGCGGCGCCGTAAGATAAATACACGAGCACAAAGGCCGCAGACATAACCGCTGCTTTCACGCAGAAACAATATCCCCTCCGGCTTTCCGGAAGGCTTTGCAGTTCATTTTTTTTCTTTCCACCGCCGTGTACATAGGGCCCTGTTCGGGGTTTTATCAAAAAAAGAAGCTGCATGAGCGCGGCGGCGAAGGAAATACCTCCCCGGACGGGCAGATTATTACGGTGAAAAAACAGGCTCAGAAGGATAAAACCGACAGTTATCAAAAATTTCATCGCATATACAGCCGGCCGCTGTTTTTCTGTATAAATATTTTCATGCTCAAACGCCCGGCTGAAAGCCGCGCCTTTATTTGAACAAAAGACAAGCAGGATAAAAAAAGCCGTTAAAAAAAACAACGCCGCCGCGTTGTATCTCCCCGCGCCGTAGAGCGGCATGGATATAAAAACACCTGCGAGGCCCGCCGCTAAAAAATATTTTTCATTAATTTGTTTTATTTTCTTTATCATAACCAATTTCCCTCTTATACCCGGCTTATGAAGGCCTTATTTTAACCCCCCGGGTTTAAGCTGCCGGTACCCGATAATTTCAAAACTTTCCCGGCCCGGCCCCCTTACAGCCAGTTCATAACACATATAATCGTTCTGCAGCAGCATTTCAGGTTCGGACCCAAGCCTTATCTCATGCCATCCCTTTTGTAGTTCTTTTTCCAGCACAAGCTCTTCGCGCTTTGAAGGGCAGGCTGATTTTTTAGTACCCGCGATACTCATAACATTACAGAAATTTACCGGTGTGCTGAACCTGAACGTATACAGCCCTTCCCTAAGGGCGTAAAACCCACCCCTCCACTCTATACTAAAATCATCCGATTTTGAGCGGGGCTCCCGCCAGTAAATCCTGAAACTTACGCACGGCTCCCATATTTCTATGGTTTTATTGTTTTTATTATCGGTATATACGGAATTTATCCCGAACTTTTCCCGCGGCGCGGGCATATTCTTTTCCCCTGCTGCTTTTAATATATCCTCTTTCGGTACTGTAATTTCAATATATTCAAAATTATTACGTACAGGGTCGGCCCATGTTTTGACCCCGTACTTATTCGGAACCCTGTTTATTCTGACATTCGGAAAATATTCTTTTAAATAATCAAAATAATGGGCATATATTCCCTCGGCTATTATAACCACGTCCTTTTTTTCATCAAGCAAATCGGCAGGCCGCAGCATAGATACGTCCGTTATTTCCACATCATCGGCGGCCTTATGCTTTCTCATAAAAAACATGGGCCTGTGATACCGGTAGAAAGAGGAAATATACACCTTGCTGTTTTTTGATTTTTTAATAACAAGGCCCCCTATTTTTTTATTCAGGTAGTCGAATTCGTTCATCACATCCCTGTTATAGGCGTATTTATTGAAATAATCGTTGTATGTAACGGAGCCTGAATACAGTATAACCAGCGCCAGCATGCCGTAATATATTTTTTCCTTCGAGCCCGGAAATACAGCCGAGATATACCTGTATACAGCGTTCATACCCAGTCCCGCGATTACAGCAAACGCGGGGAACGCGAGTATCATTCTGAAATAATAAGGGCTGGCGTGGTGGTAGAAAAATATTTCGGTAAGAAGCCCGAAAAATACCCACACGATAACCGCGGCATTGTTCCTCTTTTTCCAGCCATACAAAAGATACGCAGAGCCAAGAATAAAAAACAGGGCTTCCATTCCGACAAATATTGGCCTGTATGGCAGGTTTACGTATTCATAATTGGAGCCTTTTGCAGTAAAGGCAAAAAGTACATCGGCAAGGTTATTCATAAAAAACCTGATTACATCTTTGTTCATTTCCGGGGCAAACTGAACACCCCTCTGAAAATAAACATCTGTATGCGTCAGGATAAAATACGCGAGCGGCAGGAACACCACGGCTGCCGCGGACGATATTAATAGAATGACGATAAAGTTTTTACATGTTTTTTTTAAGGATACGAAGCTAATCCCGTATATGAGGAAAACGAAAAATATAATGAAAGGCGTGAATTTCGACGGGTTGTACATATAAAGGCTCAGTCCCGTCAGCAGGCCCGAAACAGCCAATAAAAACACATTTGCCTTCCTCATGCCCGCCAGCATGGTATACATTGCCGCCACTATGAAAAAAACAGGCATGTAAATCGAGTTGCCCAGCCTGGAAAACAAAACAAAAGGAAACATCAGGGCAAAAGCCGCGGTTGAAAAGAACGCGGTTTTTTTATCATACATTTCTTTCACCAGGAGAAAAAATAACGGGATCGCCGCGACGGAAAAAACCACCCTGAAAACCCTTATATTAATTATATCGTATCCGAATATATTCAGGAACCGCTTAACCGCGTTTGCCGTAAGGGAAGGGCCCTGTATGTCCCCCGCAAAAATAAAAACCCCCTGGTGCTGGCCGTAATTCATATTGTTCAAAAGCAAAAACACCCTGCGCGTATCATAGGTAAACCCGGGCGGAATGCTGTCCAGCAGAAAAACCCTGAAAAATACGGCAAGCAAAAACACCGCGGCAAATATGTAATAATCCGCGGGCATCATCCTGCCGCTCCCGCCGCTGAAACTATTTTTTCTGAAAAAGGCCCCCATTATTAAAGCGGCGGCAAACAAAGCCGCGGCTGAAGGCGGGATCATATATTTTGAAAGGTAAAACAGGCATATT
>CAZHOD010000023.1:0-11332 GCA_964534075.1 uncultured Spirochaetia bacterium | reverse complement strand
AGAGATAAAATACAGGTATAAGAGTGTATACGATGTCCTTCAGAATCCCTTTTTTAAAATTTTTGTTTTATTATTCAAAACAATATGCTGTCTTATGATTGATTCTGTGCCGGTTTATGACAACAAACCGTTCAATACCGCGGTATTCTTATTTTTTGTATTAAAAACTGACAATAACCGACACGAACTGCGCCGCTGAAATATCATTCTCCCCCCAGATCATAGGCAGGAAAGCGTAATTTATCCCGACCTTCATATCATTAAGCTCAAAATTAATCCCGGCGCCGGCGGTAATACTGCTGAGGCTGTCTTCTTCAATTTTATATCCCGCCCTTACTGAAAGCAGCCCCGAGTAACAATATTCAGCGCCTATACCGCCTGAAATATATGAGTCGGAAATATAATACAAAACATCCGTTCCGACAGATACTTTATGGTTTTCTGTATCCACTATCCCCGCGTTAATCCCGATACCGCCGCGCAAAGGAAGCGGGGTGTCATCTTCATCGAATTTAAGGGATGTCCCTATATTTTGCAGCACAATGCCCGCGCTGAAATTCCCGCTGAAAGAATAAAGCGCGCCCGCGTCAAATCCTACACCCCCGCTGCTGTAATCCCCGAGCCGGGAAGATAGTAATTTTAGATTGATTCCGGCGGAAACATCGCCCGTGAAATTATAGGCATAGCTGAAAATTCCCGCCATGTCATAAGCGGCAACAGCTTCATCATAATCACCCGGGTTATCAAGTTCCGGCATCCCGCTGTAAGCGGCAACAAAACCTACGGTGCCCACGGACTCCATGGGAACACCCGCCGCGACGTAAAGGCTGCTTATATCCACTATCCCGCTGTTATAGGTCGCCACAACCTGGTTCTCGGAAAGCCTTGCCAGCCCGGCCGGGTTGTACCATATGGCGTTGACATCGTCGGCTTTGCCTATAAACACACCCGCCATGGAAGCCGGCCTTGCTCCGCTGTTCGAAAGCAGGAAAAGCGCCCCTGACTCTCCGACCGCGTACGTATTAACGCTGAGTAAAAACAGCAGTATTGCAGTTAACAAAACCCTTATTTTCATTATTTTCCTCCTTTAAAAAACTTTTCGTTTTATAGTTTACATTTTCCGCTTAAACCGGGGAAGGCAGCAGCCGGCAATAAACAGTTTTTTTTATTTTACTACCGCCAGTTTAAGTTTCACGTGTTCTCCTTCGGCGTTTATCCAGATAATATATATCCCGGCGCCGACCCTTTTACCCGAAAAATTCACGCCTTCCCAGTATACTTCTCCGGTAAGTGAAAGCACGCTCTTTTTCCATACGATTTTTCCCGCGGTATTAAAAATCTTAATATCGGCTTTTTTACCGATTAAAGAAGGCGGTATTAATATACCTGCCCTCTCGCCCCGCGCCGTATTAATCAGATTTGCTGAAAGCGTGAAAGTTTCCGCTTCGGGCGTCGCTGTGTATGTCGGAGTTATTGTATACGTCGGGGTAATGGTATGCGTCTGTGTGATGGTTGGTGAAGGCGTGTTTGTACGCGTGGATGTCGCGGTATAAGTATATGTAAATGTAGGCGTATTTGTAAGCGTTTCGGTAGCTGTCAAAGTCATTGTCCCTGTCGGTGTTTCCGTCGCGGTATATGTGTATGTTCCGGTAAAAGTAGGTGTTTGTGTATTTGTCGGCGTTCCCGTAAGGGTAAACGTATTTGTCTCTGTCACGGTATAAGTAGGTGTATCAGTGGATGTATATTCCGCTGTTTCCGTCACCGTGCCTGTTGACGTACCTGTAACAGTGGGAGTGTTTGTCCCCGTAGCAGTCGAAGTCGCGGAAAAAGTAGAGGTCTCCGTAACAGTCGGCGAAACTGTAGGCGTTATAGTAAGTGTCGGCGGTGTGCCTGTAGGAGTTATTGAATGTGTGGGGGATATTGTGTGTGTCGGGGTAATTGTGGCAGTCGCCAGTATTATATCCCAGTTATAACCGGTAACATACTCGTTTGAGTTGCTGTCATTTATCCTTATTGAAACGCTGTGCGACCCTCCGGGTGTACGCTGCGCCTCCGGAAGCCTGAAACTGTACCTTCTTTTATTCTCCCCGGAGCCTGAATAGGATACATCCGCCACAGGCAAAGAATCCGAAAGTATCTCCACATCATTTATCCCGGTTCCCGGCGCCCTGTCGGAAATTGTACAGTATATCAACCCCGCGGGGTCCACGAGCATGCCGTCGTCACGCGGGTTAAGCTCGCCGGAAAACGGATAATAACTATCCCGCGATGAATTTATTGAAAAACTGATATCCTGCCCTGTTATGTCCGATGTACCGAGCATTACCGGCAATGTTGCCTTGTTAAAAAACCCGCTTACCGCCCTTATCTCCAGGGTGCCGGGCTGCATATAATCATTTGACACATAATCCGGGCTGCCGGCGCAGTAATCGTAAAATCTGTAATCGCCCCCGCCAATGTCCCTCGCTATATAAACAGACGCTTCCTGCTCATATTTGGAAATTTTGTTTCCGTTAAAAAGCGCGGTTCCCGCCACGCTGTAACCGCTGTCTATTGTTATTACTGTATCCGCTGTGCCTGTTACTGTATCATATGCCCTTCCGACAAACACAGGCTCATTACCGCCTGAAGAAATATCGACCGCCGCGAGGTCATAATATATATAATCAGGCGGAACCTGCACCATAAAATTGCCCGAACCGTCACTCATCCCGATATAAGCATGTACGCCGTCTTCCATAACATCCACTGTCCCGGAAACAAGCGCGTACACAGCGAGGTTTGACAGGTCAAACACTCCGGTATTATCGGTTATGGTGCCGGCTACGAAAGTAACCGGGTCCGGCCCGCTGAAATCAAGCACAGTATTTCCGCTTATTACAATATCCTTTTGCGGGCCCCAGTAAGAAGGGCCGCCTCCACCTGCTCTGAAATCATAAGTGCCGGCCGGCATATGCGGAAGGGTATAAGAGCCCGTGCCTCCGTCCACGCTTGCCCTGTAATAATCTGAAAAAGGATCATTTCGGTCATACATTTTACTTCCCGTCAGGCAGGCGTTAACGCTCTGTTCCATGCCCGCGGGCGGAAGCGGATCCACTGTTCCCATTACTGTATAACCGGAACCTATATTGTAGTCAAGCACGGTTGTAAACCCGTCCCTTACATTTACATTCGGTGTATAACTTACTGACTGCGCCGCTTCGGAAATATTGTCAGTGCCGTTTTGTTTTACCCATACGTAAAAATTTCCCGGGGGCAGGTTATGTATGCCGTAAGCCCCTGTTGTATTAGACGCGTCCGACACCCAGTCGCCTGTATAAGGATTCTTCACAATAACATCGACATTATTCGGGGCGGTTATAGTGCCCGTAATGGACGCTTCCCTGTATACGTCGAAATCCACGCCTGTATAACTATGGCCCGCGCTTATAAGCGTTACGGGTGAGCCAAGTTCATGCTCCGTATTCCCGTACGCCCAGTCAGAGGCGCATCCTTCGTACCAGTACCTCACGCCCCTCATGACTGTTATTTCTTCTCCCACCGGCGCCTTCAGTTCATATTTTCCTGACGCGTCAGTATTCGCGCTGCCCAGCCATGCTCCTTCACCGCCTAAATAAGCGCTGATATTTATGCTTGAAAGCCCGCTTGCCCCTACTCCGACGGGATTCACAGTGCCTGAAACTATTCCCGTGTCCACAACATCGATGTTTACTATATACGGATCCCCGATAGCGTTGTAATAACTGCCTACCTCGAGTAGAAAATCCCAGTCCATGCCGGAGTAAGCGGAAATATCCGCGTATACCACTATTGTATTACCGCCGCTTTCCTCTCCGCCTGCAACATGGTTCCATCCCCCCATCATATCCTTTTCATATATCCGGGCGTTGTAATAACAATTACCCTGAGGCACATAAACCGTTATCTTTAGAAAATCATGGTAAAGGTAATTGTCTTCCGCGGGAACCGTAAAAACATAATTATCAACATCGTCTTCTACTGATATGTAACCCGCGCCGGTGCCTTTATAATTTGTTATATCCGCGGCCGTGCCCTGTGTATCATTGATTCCTGTCTGCGGCGGGCCTTCTGAAGGCGAAAGCTCGTCTTCCCACCAGTCAATAAAGCTGTAATCCGGTGTGGGGGTAAAAGTCGCCCCCCCTGTTGTTACTGTTATTGTAACGGTCGGTGTCTGTGTCGCTGTGGGTGTAATAGTGGCCGTATTGGTTAAAGTCGGAGGGCTCCCGGTAGGAGAAGCAGTATGGGTATTTGTGGGTGTTGCCGCGGCTATTGTAATATCCCATTCATACCCGTACCATGTCCTGTTCAGCTGCATGTCCATAACAGATACGCTTATACTATGGCTCGTCCCGCCTACCCTCTGCGCCGAAGGCAGCATAAACCTATACCTTCTGGTATTTTTACCTGTAACTTCATAGCTTACGTTTTCACATAATACGCCGTCCGAGTTTATATTCACACTGCCTATGCCCGAACCAAAATCCCTGTCGCTCATAGTTACATAAAGGTAATCATCCGGGTTTTCAAGAACGCCGTTTTGCGGCGGCTCCATCTCCCCCCAGTAAGGCGAGTAAAAATCCTGCGCAGGGTCAATGGAAAAATCTATATCCTGTCCCGTGAGATCGGATGAAACAAGGGTCGCGTAAACATCCTCTTTTAACATGAACTCAGCTATACCTCGTATAATAAGAGAGCCGGGCCGGACCATATCCCCGGTCATGTAATAATCCTCGCCCCGGGACATATCATGGAACCTGTAATCTCCCCCGCCTGTATCGCGCAGCACATACGCCATTCCGTTATGCCTGTAATAGGAAATAATCTTCGAGTCAAAATACATGCCTCCTGATACGCTGTACCCGCTGTCTATTGTTATAACTGTGCCTGAGGTGCCTGTTACAGCGTCATAAGCCCTGCCTATAAAAGCCGGAGGCCCGTTTTGCGACTGCGTTATATCGACCGCCACAATATCGTAATACATATAATCATCCGGCACATTTACCGTAAAATTACCGCCGGAATCGGAAAGCCCTATATAAGCAAGGACACCGTCGTCCATAACATCCACCGTGCCTGAAACAACAGCGTACACTCCCACCACGGAAAGGTCCGGGTAGTTTCCTGTGTTATCCACTATTGTCCCGGTTATTGCGGTATCCTCCGCCGGCCCGGAAAAATCAACCGTTGTATTTCCGCTTATCAATAGGTTAAGCTCGGGATTCCACTTGGACGGGCCCGAAGCCTCCACCCTGAAATCATACACGCCCGAAGGAAGGTTTGTCACCTGGTATGTATTGCCCGAAACATCCGCGCTGTAATAATCTGAAAAAGGGTCATTGCGTGAATAAGCCGGTTTTCCCGTAAGATACGGCCTTACCCTCGGTGTTCCGAACATACCCGAAGGCGCGGGCGTCAGCGAACCGCTCACCGTGTGGCCGGTTCCTATATTATAATCGACATTTAACGTAAAGCCGTCCCTCACATTGACATTCGCGGTATAACTTACCGCCTGTGACGCTTCTGAAGAATTATTGGTATTGGTTTGCTTTACCCATATATAGTAGTTGCCCGGCTCAATATTATGTATGCCGTACGCCCCTGTTGTATTATTCGCGTCCGCCACCCGGTCTGAATTATAGGGGTTCCTTACTGTTACATCTACATTATTCGGCGCGGTTATTGTGCCTGCTATCACGCCCTCTTTATAAACCTTAAAATCCATTCCCGGTATGTTTTCCCCGGCTGATGACAATGTTACCGGGGTAACAGCGTTATAATATGTTTTTCCGTACGCCCAGTCAGAGGCGCACCCGGCGTACCACCATCTTACCGCTCTCATACGGTTTATTTCAACTCCCACGGGCACCTTGACCGAATATGCCCCGTCAATACCCGAGCTCCCGTATCCTAACTCTTCACCCCCGTAGTAGGCGTTAACATTTACCCCACTCTCTCCGCTTGCCCCCACGCCGATAAGTTCAAGGTTGCCGGAAACAGTCCCGGAATCAACAACCTCCAGAGTAAGCGTGTACGCGTTTATAGTGGAAGAGCCGTAATAGGACCTTATCTCAAAAAGGTAATCCCAGTCCTGCGAGGAATGCCCGGAAATATCAACATACATTGTTTTTGTATTTCCGCCGTCTTCACCGCCGGAATTCATATGGTTCCAGCCGCCGCCCCCGTCGCTGTCATAAACCGCGAGATGATAATAAAAATCCCCCTCCGGCACGTAAAGAGAGGCTTTTAAAATATCATGGTTTATGTTATTTTCGGAATCCGGGATTGTAATTGTATAATTATCCACATCATCGCTGTCTGATATGTAACCCGTACCCGAACTTTTGGGTGATGAATACACGCCTATATCAGCTGCTGTCCCCTGCGTGTCGTTCATCCCTGTCTCATCGGGGTTTTCCAAAGGCGACAGAGCCTCCTCTGCCCACGCGAATGCGCCTGTCGATATAAAAATTAAAAAAACAAAAAGAAATATCCCGTATTTTGCCGGTTTCATATAACCCTCCTTTTTATTCCTCCTGCCACGCGTGAACACGCGCGGCATTAAAAGTCATGACAGATAAATTTTACCTCTATTTTTCCTCATGTCAAGCAAATATTAAATTATTTTTCAATTATTTTTTCTTAAAAACACCTTAATTTCCCCGGGTTTATAACTCCCTGTATTTTTTTTCGAATTCAGCAAACGCCTTTTCCGAAAAAAGGGCAAACTCCGCCCTTTTAAGGGTTTTAGGCCCTGTCTTACCGAATTTAACGGTTTCATTAAACATTATTTCCGCGCATTCATCGAGCGGAAACCTTCCCACGCCCGTGCCGAGCGCCGGAAAACAAACCGAACCCACTTTCAATTTTTCCGCCAGTTTTAGCGAATTGGCCGTCGCTGCGGCTATATAATTTTCATTTGTCTTAAAATCCGCGCCCATAACCGCCGCGTGGATAATATATTTTGCCGCCAGCCTTCCCGCGGGCGTGGCAAGCGCGCCGCCTGTTTCAACAGGCCCTTTTGATAATGCTTCTTTTTCAATTTCAACGCCCCCTTTTGCTTTTATGGCGCCGGCCACGCCGGATCCCATCCGCATTTCATTGTTTGCCGCGTTCACAAGCGCCTCTGCCTCCGACTTTGTAATGTCTCCCCTTACTATTTCGATTACAATGTTCTTTATTTTCTTTGCCTCCATATCCCGCCTCCGTAAAATTTTTTTACCCGCGCGCTTATTTATTTATATTTTCCCATCTTTGTTTTTCTTTTTCCGCTTCCTCATACATTCCCGTATTATAATATATCGCGTAAATGTTTGAGTGCGCCACGGCATTGGCCGGGTCCTTTTCAATAACTTTTTCATATATACCGGCCGCCTCCTTAATTTTGCCTTTCATAAAAAGTATTTTGCCCTTATTGTTCAAAACCGCGGTATCAGCCGGGTAAAACCTCAGGAAATCATCCAGCAGGCTGAGCGCCCGGGTGTAATCCCTTTTTTCCGCGTAAATAACCGACGCTTTGACAGCGCCCCTTTTTGAGGCCGGCCTTTTATCAAGGAATTTTTCCGCGCGTGCCGCCCCCTTTTTGTAATCCCCTGCTTTATGATAATATTCCGCGAGATAATAATCAGCCTCCGGCCGGAAGGAATATTTCTCCGCTGTCTTCAGCAGTTTCCCCGCGGCATTATTTTTTCCGGCAAAGAGCGCGTTAATACCGTAATTAAGGGCTGTGTTCCCGTAAAGCACAGGCAACAAAACAACCAACAGCGCAAAATTAAAAACCGCCGCGACAGCCATTGAGCGCGGGCCCGCTCCGGGCAATGTATTGTTTTTATTCAACGCGCACCCGGCCAGAACGAAAAAATAAAGTTTCGTGCCCAGTATATAAAAGGGAAAATTTAAAAACGCGTGTATAAAAAGGGACGCGAAGGAAACCAAAGTGATCGCGGAGATAATTTTTTTACGGGACGCCAGCGCACGGGACAGCAAAAATAAAAAAACAATAAAAGCCGCGCCCGCGAAAACACCGCTCTCAGCCGCTATATTGATATAGTCATTATGCAGGTAATTTGTCTCATAATACCCGCCCCCTGTTTTATGCCTGTGATAAATATTTCTTATGTTGTTTATTCCCGCGCCTGTCAATAAATTATCACCTGTTATTTTTATTCCTGTTTTCCACATTTCAACCCTGCCCGCAAGGTCCCTGTTCTTTATATCAGCCGCCGCGGCGACCCTTTCCGAAAGAAGGCCTCCTTTTCCCGAAACAACAACCGCCGCGGTTACTATCATGATTCCCGCGGCTATATATTTCATGGAGCCGCGTATATGTTTTCTGAATATCCATGCCGTCAAAAACGCGCCCGCGGCGAACGCGGCAAGCGAGCTCCTTGTCTGGCTCAGCACAAGGGCCGAGGCAAAAAACACATAAAGAAAAAAAGAAACTTTCTTCCGGCCGCCGTAAAGGCCGGGAAAAAGCGCAAGAGGTATGGCCATTACAAGGAACCCCCCAAAAAAATCCGGGTTTCCAAAGGAGGAAAAGGCCCTCCCTGAAAAATCGGTAAACCATCCGGCAAAATCAATTCCAAAAACCTGCAGTAGCGCGTAAGCTGAAGCCGACGACGACGACAAAAGGGCCGCGTATATAACTTTTTGTATTTCACGCCTGTTTAAAAAAAACTTCGCGTAAAAATACATCGACGCCGCGGCAACCCACTCGAAATATTTAAAAAAACCCCGCTCCGGCCCGGGCAGCCCGGCGGCGTACAGGAGGAGAAATACCACGAGGGCCGCGTCATACACCCCGAATTTTATTTTTTTTATATTGGCGGCAATAAAAAAAAGATACTGCAGGCCGGTAAGAAGCAGGATTGCCTTGGGAAGGTAATACGCGTCCTCGCTCCGCTGTAAAAAAACAAGGGGAAGCATAAAAACAATAAAAATAAAATATATACGGAAATATTTTTCAGCGTAAAAAACGGCTTTTTTCATTGCCTCAGGCCCCTTTCTTTTTGCCTAAAAGCGCGGTAAGGCGTGAGATATCATCCGGCACCGGCGCTTCGATTACGACCGCCTCTCCTGTAAACGGATGCGAAAATTCAACTTTTTTCGCGTGAAGCATCTGCCTTGGTATTATATCCCTGTAACTTTTGCGGTCAAATCCCAGGTACTCGAGTATCTGAAAATCCTTGTTTTTATTTCCGTACCGGGGATCCCCGAGAACCTCGTGTTTAATAAATTTCATATGCACCCTTATCTGGTGGGTCCTGCCTGTCAATATCCTCACATTAAGCAAAACAGCATTATAAAAATTTTCTTCGGGCGCGAATATTGTCCGGGCATTTTTACCCCCCTCGACGCCCGCGGCGAATCTTTTCCTGTGAGCCGTATCCCTTCCTATATTTATATTTATGTCGCCCTCTTCGGCTATTACGCCGTGCACAAGGCAGGAATATATTTTTTTTATCTCGCGCCGCCTGAAAATCTGCCCGAGTTTAATGTAGGCTTCCTCGTTTTTCGCGATAATCATAACACCGGAAGTATCCCTGTCCAGCCTGTGCACTATGCCCAGCCTCGACTCATCGCTGAAATAAGTTTCTTTCTTCTTAAACCTTTTTGCCAGGGCATTTACCAGGGTATCGCCTAAATGGCCGGGCGCGGGGTGCACCACAAGGCCGGGTTGTTTATTAATGCCCAGTATGTGCTCATCCTCGTAAATAACATCGACAGGAATATCCGCCGCTGCCACGCTGTAGCCCTCGGGTATTTTTTCACTGTACTGTATAATATCGCCTTTTTTTACTTTCGTATGGCAGGAAACCGCGTCCGAGGAATTTACAAGGACATTTTTATAATCGATTAATTTCTGCGCCTTACCGCGCGAAAGGCCGGTTATTTCTTTAAGATATATATCCAGCCTTTTTTTTCCTTCTGTTTCTACGGTTATTTGTTTCTTGTTTTCCACAAAACCCACCCGGTTAACCGCGCGCCGGCCCGTATTTTTTTCTGAGGTATATTACGCCGGATACGCCGGTTAAAATCATTATCACGCTTATAAACATGGAGGTGGACATGAACAAAATCCTGCCCCTTTCGGGATCCCCTCTGAAAAATTCCAGTACAAACCTGATAATTCCGTAAGCAATAAAATAAAAGGCCGCTGTTTCACCGTCAGGTTTCTTACGGACAAATTTGTAATAGGAAATAAGGAAAATAAAAATCAGAAAATTTGCCGCTGATTCATAAAGCTGTGTCGGAATGCGCGGCAGGCCGTCGCCTATTGCCGGAAAAACAACGCCGCAGCTTTCGTTTACCCTGCCATAACAGCACCCGTTTAAAAAGCAGCCTATCCTGCCTATCGCGTGGCCGAGCGGGATAAAAATAATCCCTATATCCGCGAATTTAAAAAAAGGCAGTTTTTTCCTTTTTATCCACCACAAACTTCCGGAAAAAGCGCCTATAAAACCGCCCAGGTACACAAGGCCTCCCTCCCACACCTTTATAATATCGAGGGGATTTTTTATGTAATGCTCCCACCATACCGCGACGTAAAGCAGCCTTGCCCCTACTATCGCGAAAATTATTGCCACGAGGCCGATATCCAGCATATCGTCCTCTTTGAACCCTTTCTTTTTCGCCAGCGCCGCGGCGCAGTATATTGCCGTAAAAAAACCCAGCGCCACGAGCACGCCGTAGTACCTTATCTCAAAACCCCCTATATCAAACAATACAGGATGCATAATTACTCTCCTTTAGCGGAATTTTTTTCCTTTTTATCATCATCCCCCGCGTATTTTTCTTCTTTGCCGCTTTTCATTATATATATAATAAACAGGCCTACGCCTGCCGTAATAGCCGAATCCGCCGCGTTAAAAACCGGGAAGGTATAATCATTATACCCGAACTGCAAAAAATCGGTGACCCTGCCAATAAAAGCCCTGTCAATAAAATTACCGGCCGCCCCGCCGGTTATGAGGCCGCAGGACAAATTAAAAAGCGCGCCTTCTTTCCTGTTTTTGGCCCAGTACACGGTAATCAGTATAATCGCCGCGAAGGTTACGGCCACAAGGGCCCACCTTTTCAGCTCCTGCCCTCCGCCGAGCAGCCCGAATGCTATTCCCCTGTTTTCTATATGGGTGATATAAAAAAAATTTTCTATAACCTTCACCGCATGGTTGATATCCAGGTTAACCTTGATTATATATTTTGTTATCCTGTCGGCGGCTATTACGGCCGCCGCGGTCAGAATAAATACCCTCAATACCCGCTCCTTTTTATTTTATCGATAAGAATTTCCACGGTGCATAAAATACCCATC
>CAZHOD010000022.1:0-11370 GCA_964534075.1 uncultured Spirochaetia bacterium | reverse complement strand
AGCTTGTGCACAAACTTATTATACAATCGGATGTTTTTATAAACGTACCCGTGTTAAAGAGCCATGGTTCCACGCGGCTTACAATAGGAATGAAAAACCTTATGGGCGTGGTATGGAGCAGGCGCACATGGCACATAAGGGACCTTGATAAATGTATAGCCGAATTCGCGGCATACAGGAAACCGGACCTTACAGTAGTGGATGCCTACCGGGTTATGATGAGCAACGGGCCCCGGGGCGCGGGCGGAAAAGGGGTGGTGCTGAAAAAATACCAGGTCCTTTCCGAAGACATTGTCGCGGCGGACGCCGCTGCCGCCAAAATTTTCGGTATATCTCCGGAAAAAATCGGGCATATCAGGATGGCGCATAAAAGAAAGACAGGCAATATGAACCTTAATGAACTGAATATAAAAAGAATTTCCCTATGAAAACAGGGGGCCTGAAAAAGATAAGAGTTATCGTATCGCCGGCCATACTGGTGCTTTTCTTTTTTGTTTTTTTTCGGACAACAGAAAGAAACCTTTTTTTTCAGGAAACGCTTACTTATTTGCAGTTCGTTCCGTCCATTGTAAAATTTTTTGCCGCGGGTGTAATGGCCGCGGTTTTCGGGTTCGGCGGGATAGCTCTTCTTACATTTGTTTTCGGGCGTTTTTACTGCTCGTCACTGTGCCCGCTCGGCACTGTGCAGGATATTTTTATTTATTTAAGGTATAAATTCAGAAAAAAGAAGTGGTTTGCCCCAAAAAAGAACAGGCGGGCCGTAAGATACGGGTCCGCGGCTCTTGTTTTCGGCGGGCTTGCCGCGGGGAACATGTTTTTTCTCAATATACTGGAGCCTTATTCCAATTTCGGCAGGATTGTTTCTGAAGCAGTCAAACCCGCTTATATCGCGCTTAACAATACTATATCAGCGGTGCTGGCAGGGTTCGATATTTACGCGGTGAGCCCTGTTGCGGGCCATAATTCCCCTGTTTCAATAGTGGTTTGCGCTTCGGGGTTTCTGGTTGTCATCGCGGCTCTTTCTTTTTTCAGGGGGCGTTTTTTCTGTAATACACTTTGCCCTGCCGGAGCCATACTGGGTATAATATCGAAAAAACCGGTTTATGGAATCAAGCTTTGCGGGGATGAATGCAGCGGGTGCGGTTTGTGCGGCAGGGTGTGCAAGGCAGAGTGTATAGACTGCTCCGAAAAAAAGGTCGATCACGAAAAGTGTGTCCTGTGCTTTAACTGCGTTTCAGCGTGCGTGAAGGGAGCCATAAAATACACAAGGCTCCATAAGAAACCGGAAAAAGAACCTGTCGACACAAAAAGAAGAAAGGTGCTGAAAATGATAAGCGCTGCTGCTGTGTCGGTTTTTTCATTTGTGTGGGCGCGTGGGGTTTTCGCGAAATCCGTGCCCATAGTGAAAAAGCTTCCTGTCATACCGCCGGGCTCAAAGAGCCTTGAACATTTCAACAGCACCTGCACAGGGTGCCATTTGTGCGTTTCAGTATGCCCTACGGATGTAATAACCCCCACATTTATTAAGCACGGGCCGGGAGGTGTTTTTCAGCCGGAACTGGATTACAAAAATTCATACTGTTTATATGAATGCGCGCTTTGTTCAGAAGTTTGCCCGTCGGGCGCGATAAAAAAACTGGAAGCCCGGGAAAAAAAGAGGATAAAAATAGGGGAAGTGAAACTTATTAAAGAAAACTGCGAGGGGTGGGAAAAACATGTTAACTGCAACCTGTGCGACGAGTACTGCCCCACAAAGGCGGTTCACGCGGAGCTCCACCCGGATATTCCCGGCCTTTATGTGCCTTATATAACACAGGACAGGTGTATAGGGTGCGGCGCGTGCGAAAATGTCTGCCCTGCCGAGCCCATAAAAGCTATTTATGTGGACGGGATAAAAGAACACGGAGAAGCAAAGGCTCCGGGCAGGGAGCAGGGAAGGAGAAAGGAGGAAGGGGCGCGGCCAAAAACAAAAAAACCGGGTGTTTCGCCTGCGGATGAGTTCCCGTTTTAGCACCTTGTTAGAGAATAATCTGCCAAACCATATTTTAAACTTAAAATTTAAAGTTTAAAACTGAAAATTAAGACTAAAACAACGGCAGGCGCTGCTTTTCCTGTCGGCCGTAGTTTTAACGAAGGCGGGAGGCTGCGCGTAGACGGGGAAGTGTTGCAAAAGGCCCGGCAGCAAAACAGCGGATGCTTGGCAAAAACAACAAACAAAAAGCAACAGGTAATAAGCAGTGTTTTATCCGGAACCGGAAATATGAATCCGTATTTGCCGGGAATGGAAATAGGTTTTAATGGGTTTTAATATTTTATTATTCCTTGACCGTATTGTTTTATGAAAGTATAATAAAACAAAAAGGAAAGGGTATGGAAAAACTGAAAAAAATAATCTCAAATACAGGAATAATTTTTTCCGGTTTATTCGCGGCGGGCATCATTGTTTCCGGGCTGGTTATATACCCGGCCGGTGTTTCCAACATAAAAAAACATACGCGGGCAGAGTTTATAAGGAATATTTCCATAGCGGGCGAAACCCTTGCCGGCTACATAAATAACAACGTGCTGTACGATTATTATTCCGATTCTGAAGTGAACAGAAAAAAGGCCGAAAAGAGGATAAAACACCTCCTTAACCGGTTTTCTTCGAGGGAGGGTATCCGCTACGCGGTTTTTTCGGGCGGGGGGAAAGAAATAATCGACGCGGATAAAAATTATTACCCTGACCGGGAAAAAGCGGTTGCCCGGAAAAAAGAGGCGCCGGTAAAAGAAAAAATTTACGCCCTGAGCGCGGGGAACCGGCGAGTATACGAAATAAGAAAAAAACTTCCCGCTGCTTACCGCGGCGGAGGGGAAGTCGCGGTAGGTTTTGATTTTAAAATTCCCGATAAAGCAGCGCGTTCCTCGGCAGGAGAAACCGCGGGGCCGGCGCTGGCAGCGAGCGTAATTTTCGCGGCTGTTGTTATTTTGTTTTTCTTTATAAAGGTGCTTGCCCCCGTGAGGCAGGCAACCAAAACGCTGAAAGAGGCGGCTGAAAGCGGGGGCGCGCCGGACATAAAGGTATCATATACCGGTAATGATATTATAAAATTGGCGGAAGCCGTCAATTCGGTAAAGAGAACCGTCAGCCTTATGTCGGATTCAGCCGAAAAAATGGCGCTGGGCAAAAAGGGAGCCGGAGCAGGAGAACAGATTCCCGGAAGGCCGGGAAGGGTTTTGAGGGAGCTGGAGGATTATTTCGGGCATATAGCAAACGCCGCTGACAAAATAGCAGGCGGGGATTTCAGCGGCGGTTTCAGCGCACGCTCGGCGGAAGATGAAATCGGCAACTCGTTCGAAAAGATGAGCGTTTCCGTAAGGAAGCTTGTAGCGGATCTGAAGGAGAAGGCAGGGACGATAACCGCTTCGGCAGCGGATATATCCAAAGTTACGGAACAAAGCAGGGAATCGACTTCAAAACTTGCCGGGACAATAAAAACAATAGCCGATTCCACGGCGACTTCGGCGGAAAATTCGCAGGAAGCCGTGTCCGCCAGCGTCGAGGCTGACAACTCGGCCAAGCAGGGCAGGAAAACCATGGATGAAATGCTTCAAAAAATGAAAATTGTCCAGGACGCCATTGATAAGTCGGCGGAAAGTATAAGCGTGCTCGCGCGTTATTCCGACGAAATAAATAATGTTATAAAGGTAATAAAAAATATAGCTGATGAGACAAAACTTTTGTCTTTTAACGCGATTATAGAGGCCGCGCGAGCGGGTGAGGCGGGCAGCGGGTTCGCTGTTGTGGCGGAAGAAGTAAGAAAACTGTCCGAAATGTCCACGGCTGAGGCGAAAAAAATAGCTACTATTATAAAGGAAGTGAGGTCAGGCATACAACAGTCAGTGGAAATGACAGACACCCAGCTTAAGGAAATAAGCGAGGGAGTGGACATGGCGGAGGATTCCAGCAAAATCTTCGATAAGGTGGTAGAGTCCATAGACAGGGCAACTGTTCAGATAGAGTCAATAGCTTCGGCAGCGCAGGAAATCGCGGCTTCAATAGAAGAATCCGCCGCGGAATCCGGCATCCAGTCCGAGGCAGTGGAAACAGCCGCGGCAGCGCTTAAATCCATAACAAAGACCGCGGAATCGCTGAATGAGTCCACAGGGGATTTTAAAGCCTGATAAAACGCGGATAATTTTTTGAAAATCAAATTAACAGGCATTATCCGGCCCTGATTTGCTTTGAGGTGATTTTTTTTGTATACTTAAAGTATAAGGAGGCAGGCATGCTGAAGGATATAAACGGAAACGAAGTGGCAAAAATATTTAAAATGAGCGATAAGGCCGTTTTAAAATTAATGCGCGGGGAGGGCGGGGGCAACCGGGATTTTTTTAATTCCAATAAGAACCGGCGTAAAAAACGGCTGTCAAAACCGGACAACCGCAGGTATATGTATATATCGGATCTGGATGTTGTTTCAATGATGCTCGATTCCATAAAAAAACCCTTATCCGGCCGGAGTATATAAAGAGATAAAGCGTGATATCCCGGTGTCAGGTCTCGGTATGTGGTACATTTGAAGATAACGCCAAGGATTTTTCGCGCTTTCCCACCTTCGAAAAAATAACAACGCTGCGGCGGGCAGGGCTGAAGCCTCCAAAGCCATCCCGCAGCACTTTGTTTTAATTATTCCGCCCATGCCCTTTACCGCCTTGACTAATTCTCTTTATAGATTTGGGTCAGACCCCATTTGTGTAAAGAAAAATAAAAACATCAAAATCCCGCATGTTTCCACTCTCGTCCCTCCATCCACTGCTCACACACTGCCTGCAATTTATAACCGCAAATCTGGTGACAGGTACCAAAATTGCGCTTATAAAGACAGGTGCCGGAATCCAAAAGAGGGACGGTTATAAACCGTCCCCTACAAGTACATATGCGAAATTCGTAACTTTGAGGGTGGATAACGGAACGGTGCGTTATCCGGTAGCCGCAACCTTTAGGTTGCGTGTATCCAATTACCGGCCTTGAATCCAGTGCTTCCATAGACGCGGCCTGAAGGCCGCGGCTACCACTGGCGAAGGAATGATAGAATTCATTTGTTTTGCAGGGGGGCGGCCTATGTGTCGTCCCACTTTTGACACCCCGGTCCCAATTTCCAAGTGACAAACCGGGTATGTTCCTGTATAATACGCCCGGTAATCTCAAATAAGCCGGAGGGAGCAATGCGTTTTGACAGGGAAGATTATAAATGGTTTCTGGAGTCAAAAACTTCGGACAAATGGGAAAGAATTGGCATACAAAGGCGGGCGGGAGTTCTTGCCCCGCTTTTTTCGCTTTACTCACAAAATTCCACGGGTATAGGGGAAATACCCGACCTTAAACTACTTGCCGACTGGTGCGTAAAAACCGGCCAATCCATTATACAGCTTCTTCCGCTCAATGACACGGGGTTTAAGTATACGCCGTATGACTGCGAGTCAACATTCGCGCTTGATCCTGTTTATTTGTGCCCTTCGCAGCTTAAAGGCGTGGATATTACGCCTTTTGAAAAATCCATAAAAAAAATAAAGGAAAAATTTCCCGCGGGCGGGAAAAGGGCGGATTACAGGGTGAAAGAGGAAAAACTCAAACTTTTCGCGGGAATATTCGAATCGATAGAAACTTTTCCCGAAGAATACGAGGATTTCGCGGAACTTAACAGTTTCTGGATACGGAATTACGCGGCTTTCAAAATATTAAAGGAAAAAAACAACCGGAAAGCCTGGGAAGAATGGGATGAAAAATATAAATTCAAGGAAGGCGATGCCATAGAAAATTTCTGCGGGGAAAATTTTGACGAGGTTAATTTTTATATCTGGCTGCAGTACCAGCTTTTTGTCCAGATGAAAAAGGTTAAGGAATACGCGGAGGAGAAAGGCGTTTTTATACAGGGTGACCTTCCGTTTCTTGTGTCGAGGGACTCCGCGGATGTATGGGCAAACCAGAATTATTTCAAGCTCAACCTTTCATCCGGCGCTCCTCCTGATATGTATTTCGCCAAAGGGCAGAGATGGGGTATGCCGGCATATAACTGGGAACGGATAGCGGAACACGGGTATGACTATCTGAAGGAAAAAGTTAAACTGGCGGAAAATTTTTATCATATGTTCAGGATAGACCATTTTGTCGGGCTTTTCAGGCTCTGGACAATAAAGGCATCAGAACCCAAAGAAACATACGGGCTCAACGGAAAATACGACCCCGAAGGCGAAGAACAGTGGAAAAAGCACGGACAAAAAATACTCGATATTATGCTTAATGCTTCATCCATGCTGCCGTGCGCGGAGGACCTTGGAACCGTGCCGGAATGCTCGTTTGAGACACTCGATGAATACGCCCTTCCGGGAATGGATGTGCAGAGGTGGAGCCGGGACTGGGATGATGACTGTAAATTTCTGCCCGCTGATAAATACAGGCCCAATTCCGTGTGCCTTATATCCGGCCACGACATGACCCCGCTTGTTTTATGGTGGGAAAAAGAGGCCGGGACAGTCGATGAAATGCTGGTCGAAAAACACTGCGCGGAAAAAGGCCTGGATAAAAATGAGGTAAAATCAAAGCTTTTTGATATGGCCTCTTCCGAAGGCGGGCGGCTGAGGTGGAAAAATGAGGTGGATTCGCCGGATAAGGTGCTCAAAACGCTTGGGCTCGAAAGGGATACCGCGTGGATGTTTTACGATATGAACAAAGAAACTTACCCCGAAAAAAAACAGTTTTTGGAATTTATAGGAGTTAAAGAGGCCCCGGCCGCGACAAAAGGATTTATCAAAAGCGCCCTTAATAAAGCAGTGGAAGCGAAATCAATATTTTCAATACAACAGATGCAGGACTGGCTTTCGCTCGGACAGTATTTCGATGACTGGGATAAGCGGGATATGAGGATAAATTACCCGGGGACCATGGATAAAAAAAACTGGACCCTTATCATGCCTCTTTCGCTCGAGGCGCTTCTTGACGCGGAAATAAACCATGTGATAAAATCCATTAATAATTCGGCAGGGAGAGTATAAAAGGATGGCAAAAAAAGCTAAGCTAAAGGATGTCGCTAAAAAAGCGGGTGTCAGGGAGAAAGACGCGGAAAAAATACTGGAGAACGCACCTTTTAAGGACGAGGAAGCGAAGATAAAGGTGCTGCGCGCCGCGGCCGAGCTTGAGTATAAACACGAACCCAGGGCGCTGGGCAGCAAGTCAAAAACAATAGCCCTGATGGCGCCGTTTTTTTATTCTCCCTTTGTCAGCGAGATAGTCGATGGTATAGAAAGGAAACTCGTGGGGACACCTTACAACGCCAGCCAGTATTCCACCAAGGGGGTCCTTGAAAACGAGCGGGCAATTTTCCGCAGGGTTCTCGAGACAAACATGGCCGACGCGTTCATACTTTTTAACATCCCGGTGGACGAGGATATACTGAGAGAACTTAAACACAGGAAAAAACCCGTAATATCCATTGAAAAAGAGCTTCCTTTTTTCAGTTTTATAGTGACGGATAATATGCACGGTTCTTATGTCGGCACCGAAAACCTTATAAAGAACGGAAGGAAAAATATAGGTATAGTTATAGGAAAGCGTTACCAGCCGGATATCCAGAACGACAGGATAAAAGGGTATATGAAGGCGCTTGATAACAACGGCCTTGAATTCGACGATAATAATATTATAGTTATCAATGAGCATGATTTTGATAACGGGGCCAATGTTTTTAATGATGTCATAAAAGGCAGAAAGGATCTTGACGCCATATTCTGTATGGCGGGCGATATAGTGGCGACGGGAATAATTTCCGAAGCGAAAAAATCCAGTATAAAGGTACCCGAAGACCTCGCTGTCATAGGTTATGATGACCTTGAAATAGCGAGGTATGTAACACCGTCGCTCACCACAATAAGGCAGCCTACCAGGAAGATGGGTGAAAAGGCGGTCGAACTGATAATCGACTCACTGTCGGGCAAAGGGGGCATAAAACCTACTGAAATAGTTTTTAAATCCGAGCTGATAAAGAGGGAGTCTGCTTAAAGAAGTGCCGGATTCCATTTGCCTTCGCTAAAGCTTCCCCCTACGCCTTTCAGGCTTCATCCTTCGCTCTTCGAGCTACGGCTGACAAGCCGGCTGACAGGAAGCTTCCGCCTTCGTTAAAACTACTGCGGACAGGTCGGCTGACAAGTATTCCAAATAAAACATTATTTATTACCTGTTACTTTTTGTTTGTTGTTTTTGCCAACCATCCGCTTTTTAGCCGCGAAGCTGTCAAGCCGCGAAATTAGCTTTCAGCTTTAAAGGTATTTTTCCGCAACTTTGGCTCAAAAAACTTGTCTAAACGTGTAAATTTTGCTATAATTACTGTGCTTTTAATCGTTTAAAGGAGCGCCTGGCAGATATGAAAAAAAGTGTAATTTCACTATTTTTGGTTTTTATTGCTTTATTTTCAATAATCCCCTTGTATTCAGATGTATGCAATATGCCTTTTCCCCAGGGAGCAACTTATCCGTACGGATTAAAGCCCACAAATTATACCCAGGCGGAAATGAACCAGCATGTGCAGGACTGGTTTGATAAATGGGCTGAAAAATACCTTACCCAGGAAGACTGCGCGGCGGATGAATGGAGGGTTATAAGGCGCGAGACCGGGACATCTATTCATAAACCCGGATGTTCAGAAACAGATACGGTCAGCGAGGGAATAGGGTACGGAATGATAATCTGTGTGTATATGTCATCCGCTACAAACAATACAAAAGAGTATTTTGACGGTATGTGGAATTTTTATCAGAACCACCTCGACGGAAACGGGCTTATGAACTGGCAGATACCTTACTGCGACAGCGGAGGGGCGGCAACCGACGCTGACGAGGATGTGGCTGCCGCGCTTATAACAGCGCATTACCAGTGGGGCTCGGGCGGCGCGATAAACTACCAGCAGGAGGCAATAAGCCTTATATCAAAGGTTTTGGAGCATGAAATTACGGCAAATAACGATATAAGGCCGGGCGACAGCTGGGACGGGGGTAATATCTCCTATTTTGCCCCGAATGAATACAGGCAGTTCGGTGATTTTACCGGCGAGTCGAGGTGGTATGACATTGCTACTCATACTTATAATACTATTGTGAATTATTATATGAACAGCGATTATACTTATGATTCAACCCTCGGAATGTATACGGGCATGCAGCCGAACTGGTGCGATTATGACGGCACGCCCTGGTCACCGGGCGACTGGTGCATGCGCAATGATACCTGGTGGTGGGACGCCATACGCCATCCCTGGAGGCAGGGTTATGATTATGTGCTTTACGGTACGCTTAACCATCAGCACGCGAAAGACGCGCCAAAAAGGATATCCGAATATTTCAAGGCAAAATACAGCGGCGACCCCTCCCTTATAAAATCCCATTACGAGCTTGACGGAACCGAAACCTCTTACTGCCGCGGGGACAGGACGCCTGATTTATGCGATGAGGACGTAATGAACCTTCCAGGGCCCGTAGGCGCGGTTGCCGTGGCTGCCATGGCAGGGGATGACCAGGCATGGCTCAATACTCTTTATGACCATCTTGTAACTATGGACGCGAATAAAACAGACGGCATTGACAATCCCGGCTCGCTGACAGAAACCGGGGTGCAGTGGGGGACCGATTATTTCTGCGATATATTAAAAATGCAGTACCTGCTTGTTCTTACTGGGAACATGCCCAATCCAATAGGTGATTACCCCACTCCCACGCCTACCAACACATGGAACGTACTCACGCCGACAAATACACCGACCCCCGTGCCTCCTCAGGATTTGTTCGATGATTTTGAAACAGGCGCTCTGGATAATCCGGATACGTCAGAATCGGACAGTGGTTATACATTTACCATATCGAACTCAACTGAAAATTTTGCCTCAGGCGAAAGGGCGTTAAAAGGCGAGATTACAGGAACGGGCGGCTGGGTAATATTTTCAATTGACTCGCCGTATGACAGCGGCCTAGGGTACAGGGATTTCACCCATGCCACTACTGTTGAATTCGATATATACGCTCCGGACGGGGCCGTGTTTTTTATAGAGGTCGAGGAAGCGATGTCAAATGACGGAGAGGGCGAACGTTTCTCAAACAGGGGCAATCCCATAACAAAATCAGGAACAGGATGGGAGCATATAAGCATAGATATATCCTCGATGACAAGGGATCAGTATACACCTGAGTACGGGGATGATGTATTTGACCTTCAGGCAGTAAAATCTTTTCTTATTCAATTTGAAAACCCGGGTGAAATGACCTTTTTTACAGATAATATCGAGTTTCCGGGAAATTACCCGACATATACCCCTTCAGCCACGATTACGCAGACAAAAACCCCTCAGGGGACATTTACAAATACTCCAAACTGGAGCCCGACCTCCACGCGTACCGTTACGTTTACATCCACGAATACGCCGTATTATTCACCTACGCAGACAATGACAGACACGCCTTATTTTTCGCCGACAGTCACAATGACTCATACTATAACCCCGGATGTTACTCCCGGCCTGTTCGATGATTTTGAAACCGGCGCCCTGGCAAACCCGGATACATCGCAGACCGGCGGGGGCTCCACAATGAGCATTTCCAATTCAGGCTCGGATTACAATACAGCTACATACGGCAGCAGGTCCATGGAGCTCATAATGGACGGCGCGGGCTGGGCAGTGGGTATAATAGATTCGCCTTATGCCGGAGGCGGGTATAATGATTATGCAGGCGCTACAGATATTACGTTTTATATAAACGCTCCGGCTGATTCACAGTTTTTTCTGAAGATAATCGAGGCGGGAATAAACGGAGGGGAAAGTTATGAGGAGTGGTCGACCAGGGACAATCCTGTCACAGCGTCAGGAGGATGGGAGGCAGTAACAATACCGCTTAGCCAGTTTACAGTCGATGCTTATTACAGCGGTGACGGCGACGGCGTATTTGACCTTTCGGACATAAAAAGCGTTGGTTTTCAGTGGGACAATCCCGGGAGCCAGACGGTATATATAGATGATATAATGTTCACGGGCATACCCACACCAACATATACGGCGGTTGTTTCGGACACAGCCACCCCTTCAAGTACATTTACAGCGACCAACTCACAGGTTCCAACTAACAGCTTTACACCCACAGGAACATTTACAAATACAACAACACAAACAATAACAAGCACGCCGACAAATACAACTACCAACTCACAAGTTCCAACGGGCAGCGATACACCAACATATACAAGTACCAGCTCACAAATTCCAACTAACACCTTTACACCGACTTATACTTCGACAGGTTCGGCAACCCCCACTTATACTTCGACAAGTTCAGCATCTTTGACGTTTACTT
>CAZHOD010000021.1:0-11606 GCA_964534075.1 uncultured Spirochaetia bacterium | reverse complement strand
CACCTTATCTTCCGGCTTGTGGCAGGGTATTTTACAACAGAGCTGTTTTTAAGCTGGGCGCTGCAGGGGCTGGTAAGTTACATGGCGGCGGGTATTGCCATTACCTTAATTACCAGGGATTAATTTTTCCATTCCACAAAGAAATAAACAGCCCCTTTTTTTATCGGGCCCTGTTTTACGGAAATGTTTTTCGCGCCGGTCATTTTCAGGCACGCCCGCATCCAGCCTAAAATCCGTTTGATAATGCCGTCTGCCGAGGGAAAATCTTTGAGAACAAGTACGGCCCTGTTGCTGCCCTTAAATTCCGGTTCAATTGTACCTGCGGAGTAATATGAGGAAAAAAGCGCCTGCGCCCGGGATATCATGGCTTCCGGGGGCGAGCCCTTAAACAGTTTATGGGAATTTTCCATTGCTTTTTCAGCCGAGTATTTCCCCAGTTCTATTAAAACAGAGTGGTCGCCGAAACCGAAGAATTTATCCGCTCTCTCGGATAATGTAATAAGGCCATCGAGAGGGTACCAGTCAAAGTCTGAATAAGCGGTTATGTTTTTATATTCAGGGAAGGTTTCAAAAAATGAGTTTAATTTTTGTTCCCCGAATTTTTCACGCAGAAAATCTATTGTTATTTTAAACGGCCTGCCTTTTGCCTGCATACCTCTCCCCGGGTTTTATATTTGAAGATTATATATCATAAAATCCGGGTAATGTCAAATTCCGGAAATGCCGGCTGTGGTATTTTTATCCCTTTTAAAAATAAAGGCCGCGGGAAAAAGCGCAGCCATAAAGGCTGCGGTTACAAAAACAAAAACATAAAACCCGGACAACCATCAGCCTGCGTTAAAACTACGGCTGACAGGCCAGCCTGCGTTAAAACTACGGCAGGCAGGCACAGGGTTGGCCCTACAATGTTCCAACGAGAAACCGCAGGGGGCAGACACCGTGCTGCCCTGAATCGGAAGGCGGGCAAGCCGGTGTCTTGCCCCTACAAAACCCCGTCCGGCCGCCAATGAAAACAGGAATTTGTTTTGCTCCCCTTCCCTCGACGGGAAGGGGCAGGGGGAAGGGTGTTGAAGCGGCTGTGTGTATTGCGTATTCTCAACGATTTGGCCCGGTTTATACTTATGGGTAACAGACAGTTTTAATAAAGGGGATACAGGGTGATTGGTTGCTCTGTTTCTGTTTTCTTAAAAATTTAAAAAACATACCCCGCCATAAAGGACAGGGTGAAATTATTGTCTGTTAAATTTTCATTTTCATTTATGTCATTAAACCCGAGCGCGGCGCGTATATCCGCCATTACAAGGCCGAACCCCACGGGGTATGATATGTCCCCGCCGAAGACCATGCCGTAATCCACGAATGAGATGCCGTCGCGCGATGACGCGATTTTAAACCCGAGCTGCGGCCCGGCATAGGGGCTGACCATTATGTTGCGTAAAGGGTAAAATGACATTTTTATAACAGCCGGGAATTCGAGGTAGTCATAGGCAAATACCGTGCCGAATTCTTTTGTCGCCCCGCCTTTTTGCGAGTACAGCATTTCCGCCTGTACCGAAAACAAACTGCCGTATCCGTACAAAGCCGAAAGCCCGCATATAAAACCTGATTTTATGCCGAACGCGTCGTCGGATTCTCTTCTTGTAATATTGGAAAAATTTATTCCGAACTTTACGGCGTACCTGGAAAGCGGCGCGTTTTCTTTTTTTTCGACATCCTCGAGCGGTTTGGCCCGCAGATCCTCGAGTTTTTCCTTTAATTTTTCCGACGGTTTTATGGAATAGGCCTTTTCAAGGTACAAAAGCGCGTTTGCCATATCCTTAAGTTCCAAATAGGAGTAACCCGAGTAAAGCCAGGCATAGTAATTATCCTTATCATAGTCCATTACCTTTGAGTAGGCTTTAAGCGCCTGTTCGTATTTACCCCGGTCATAATATTTATTCGCCATGGTGAGCCATTTTCGTTTGTTTGAACCGGCAAAACATACGGAAACCGACAGGAGCAGGACAAAAAGAGTAAAAACATATTTTTTCATAATAGTGTTCCTCCCTAAATTTTGTTTTTTTTGTGTATAAGGGATTTAAGTTCTTTTATGGCGCACAAATCGCCGCACATCGTGCATACCTGTTCGTCAGCCGGAAGGGACGAGTCCCTTATTTTTTTTGCCAGAGGTTTGTCCATAGCGAGCTCAAGCTGGGTGTTCCAGTCGAGGTTTTTCCTGGCGAGGGCCATTTTGTTGTCCCATTCTTTTGCCCCGGGGTAACCCTTTGCCACGTCAGCAGCGTGCGCGGCTATTCTTGTTACCATTACTCCTGTTTTTACGTCGTTTACATCGGGCAGTTTAAGGTGCTCCGCCGGGGTTACATAACAGAGAAAATCCGCTCCCGAGGCCCCGGCCAGCGCGCCGCCTATGGCGGATGTTATATGGTCATAACCCGGCGCCACGTCCGTAACAACCGGGCCGAGCACGTAAAAAGGCGCGCCATTGCAGAGCTTTTTCTGCAGGCGCATGTTTTCGTATATTTCGTTCAACGGGACGTGGCCGGGCCCTTCTATCATTGCCTGTACGTTTTTTTCTTTTGCCCTTGCGGCGAGTTCTCCCAGGGTTATGAGTTCGGTTATCTGCGGGCTGTCCGTGGCGTCCGCGACGCAGCCGGGCCTCATGCCGTCGCCAAGGGAAAGTGTCATATCGTATTTTGACGCGATTTCAAGCAGGCGGCCGAAATCAGAAAACAGAGGGTTTTCTTTTTTATTTTTAAGTATCCACGCGGAAAGCATGGACCCGCCGCGGCTTACGACATCGAGCAGCCTGCCGTTTTCTATGAGCGCGCCGACGGATTTTTTTGTAACGCCGCAGTGCACCGTAACATAGTCCACGCCTTCTGCGGCATGCTCTTCGATAGTATTGAAAATATCATCGGGCGTCATTTCTTTCATCGCGCCTTTTGATTCCATTACTTTTACCGCGGTTTCGTAAATGGGCACGGTTCCGACGGGAATATTGGATTGTTCCAGGATTTCTTTACGTATTTTTTTTATATCGCCGCCGGTCGAAAGGTCCATTACCGTGTCAGCGCCGGCTCCTTCCGCCGCCTTTAATTTTTCTATTTCATTTTTTACGTCGCACACGTCTTTTGAGCTTCCTATGTTCGCGTTTACTTTCACCCGGGTTTTTTCGCCTATGGCCGTTGTTTTGACCCGGCCGTGGTTTTTGTTTTTGGTAATGACTGTTCTGCCGGCTGCTATGAGCCCTGCCAGGCTTTTTTCCGGTATATTTTCGGTTTTCGCGGCTTCTTTTAGTTCTTTTGTTATTACGCCTTTTTTCGCGGCTTCCAGTAAATTCATTTGTTCCTCCGGATATATTTCAGCAGTATTTCCTTTTCCGCTTCGTATGTTTTATACCTTAATTCCTTGAAGCAAAGCGATGTTTTTGTGTTGTAAATTTTGGATATTTCTTCCAGCACTCTTAAGGATTCCTCCGCCCTTTTGAAGTTGGAGGCGAGTATAGAGGCCGTGTTTTCCCTGTAAAATTCGGTTTTTAAGTTGATTTTCCTGCCGGCGTCTTTTTGGCTGTCCCTGTATTTAAGCAGTTCCTCCCGGCCCGGGCCGAAACCTTCGGCTGTTTTTGAGACAGCGTGCCTTAATTTTTTCAGGCGGGATGACGCCGCTTTATTGTTAAAAACAAACCGTGTAATATCCTCGATTACCCTTAAGCCTTCGCCGGACCTGTTTATGTTGGCGTCCACGGCCCTGAAAAGGGCCCTGTCTTTTTTCCCTGTCATTTGCGTACTCTTATGGCGTTGACAATGTCCGAAGCGATTTTCCCGAAAGAGACGCCCTCGTCATACCATTTTCCGAGTATTATGCCCAAAATAACAAGCGCCATTATAAAAAGTGTTTTAAACAGGCCAAAGCATACAAGGAAAAGCGCGATAAGCAGCCCGGCAACCGCCCCGGTTATTTTTCCTATGTTTAAAATAATTACCCTCAAAACATCATTCATTTTCTTTACCTTCCGCGTGTTTGTATACCATTTTATTGACTATTACCCTTGGTTTTATTTCCGCGTCTATGCCCAAAGTATATTTAATGTACTCTATTATTTCCCGCTGTATTTCCTGGGTAATATCCGCCACCGACCTGTCAGAAAAAAGCACTACCCGGGCGGTAACGTCCAGGCCCTTGCGCGTGGAGCGCACCCTTCCTTTTATGTCCTTTACGCTTTTTATTTTGCTTTTTACAATCCTTGAAAAATCCTCTATGGCAGAAAGCGATACCTGTATATCGCCGTGCGGCGACTGCAGTATAACAGACCTTTCCGCGCGGCGGTTTTCGATATTGCCTATTATGGTGAGCAGGGCCACCGCGATGAGGAAAACGCCGAAAATAAATATAATTATTCGCGCGGCGACCGAGGTATTCAGAGCGCCGGCAAAAACCTGGACCATATCAAGTGTCCATAAATTCGCCCGCTGGTTGATGCTTATCGATAAGCAGAAAAATCCCACCACAAGGAATAAAAGAGTATTAATAATAACAATAATACGGTTGAATATTTTCATAAATTTCCTCCCTGGCTGAAAAGATTATTTTTTGGTGTCGCCCGGCATTTTTACGCTGTTTACGTTTACGTTTACCTTTTCGGCGATGAGCCCGGTCATGTTTTCTATTGATTCCCTCACTTTTTCCTGGGCCTCAGAGGCTATCTCCGAGATATCCCTGCCAAACGCCACCACGATATTAATATCAAGCGATACCGAGTTGGCCTTCATGTCAACGCGTATGCCTCTCGAGGCGTTTTTTACGCCAAGAACGTCGGCGATACCACCGACAGGGCCGCCGTCCAGCTCTATCACGCCGCTTACCGATTTTGCCGCTATCGACGCGATAGTGGCGATTGCCTCGTCCGAAATTTTTACATTGCCGGTTTCATTTTTTTCTTCCATTTTGCGTCACCCCTTATGGATTTATGGTTCTTTTTTTTCTTTTTCCATTTTGTCGATAAAATGAGTTGAATAATGATTGGAGATAAAATTATCATTGTCCAGTATTGACATATGAAGGGGTATTGTCGTTTTTACCCCTTCTATTACGAATTCACTGAGCGCCCGTCTCATCTTTGATATCGCGTCTTTCCTGTCCGAACCGTGCGATATGATTTTCGCTATCATGGAATCATAATACGGCGGTATTTTGTAACCCTTATATACATGTGTATCCACCCTGATGCCGTGCCCGCCCGGTACGTTATATTCGGCTATAAGCCCCGGCGAGGGTGTGAAGTTGTTTGCCGGGTCCTCGGCATTTATCCGGCACTCTATCGCGTGGCCCCGAAGCTTAAGGTCCTTACGCGGAATTGTTGTTTTTTCCCCGGCGGCTACGCGTATTTGTTCTTTTATCAGGTCAAAACCGGTAACCTCTTCTGTTACGGGGTGCTCCACCTGTACGCGCGTGTTCATTTCCATAAAATAATATTTTTTGTTTTTGTCCATTATAAATTCCACTGTCCCCGCGCCCTCGTACCTGACTGCTTTGGATAGTTTAACAGCCATGGCGCTCATTTCGTTTCTTAATTTTTCGTTGAGCATGGGCGAGGGAGATTCTTCCAGAAGTTTCTGGTGGCGGCGCTGGATGGTGCAGTCCCTTTCGCCCAGGGAAAGATAATTGCCGTGTGTGTCGCAGAGTACCTGTATTTCAATGTGGCGAGGTTCTTCTATATATTTTTCCAGGTAGACCGACGGGTCGCCGAACGATGTCTGGGCCTCCTGCCTCGCGGTCTTGAAAGAGGCTGTAAGCGAGAGTTCGGTGTGGGCGATTCTCATGCCCCTTCCTCCGCCGCCGGACGAGGCTTTCAGAATTACGGGAAAACCTATTTTTTTCGCTATTTCCACCGCATCTTTTTCGTCCTTAAGAACCCTGCCGCTTCCCGGCACCGTAGGCACGCCTTTTGATATGGCGGTTTCTATTGCCTTTGCTTTGTTGCCCATCAGGTTTATCGAGCCGGGGGTAGGGCCTATGAATTTAATATTGCATTCGGCGCAGAGCTCGGCAAAGTGCGCGTTTTCTGCGAGGAAGCCGTACCCCGGGTGTATAGCGGCCGAGTCAGTTATTTCCGCGGCTGATATTATGGCCGGTATATTAAGGTAACTGTCTTTGGGCGAGGCCGGGCCGACGCATATCGCGTTGTCCGCGTACCTGACGTGAAGGGAATTTTCGTCCGGCTCTGAGAATATCGCTACGGTCTCAATATCCATTTCCTTGCACGCCCTTATTATCCTGAGCGCTATCTCACCCCTGTTGGCTATCAGTATCCTGTTAAACAAAACATTTCCCCCAATTAAATTTATTTTTCAACCACGATAATCGGTTCGTTAAACTCCACTGCCTGAGCGTTCTCTACAAGTATTTCCTTTACTTTGCCCTTTACCTCGGATTTTATTTCGTTCATTATTTTCATTGCTTCTATTATACACAGGGTTTTTCCCGGCTCAATGCTGTCCCCTACATTAATAAAAGGGGGCGCGTCCGGCGCCGAGGCCCTGTAAAATGTTCCCACCATAGGTGTTTTTACTATGGCAAGGTTGGCCGAGTCTTCCATAGGGTTTTCCTGCTGCTCTTCCCCGGCAGGTGGAGCCGGCTGCGGCTCTGCCTGCGGGGCTAACCCGCCGCGGCCTTCGCCTTTTTTCTTGAGCATTATTTTCAGGTCTTTTTCTTCGTACAAAAATTCGCCGAGGCCGCTTTTTTCCATGAATTTTAAAGCTTCATTAAGGGCAGTAACGTCCAGCCGGGAACTTTTCTTTGAGGTTGTTTTTTTAGCTTTTTTTGCCATCTTAAGCGCTCCTTTGCGATAATTTACTTTGACCTTTCTATATATTCACCGGTCCGTGTGTCTATTTTTATTTCCTCGCCCTCCTTTATAAATAAAGGGGCGTTAATCACGGTGCCGGTCTCAAGCGTAACAGGTTTTGTTACAGAGCCGGCAGAGTCGCCTTTTATCCCCGGCGGGGCCTCAACAACTTTTAAATCCACTTTAAAGGGAAGGTTTATGCCGAGTATCTCCCCTTCATACATTATTATGGATATTTCCATTTCTTCTTTCAGAAAGTTTATGTTATCACCCAGTTTTTCTTTCGGAACCTCGAACTGCTCGTATGTTTTCATGTCCATAAAGACGTAGTCGCCGCCGGCCCTGTAGGAAAACTGGAGCTTTTTTTCGTCGATATCTATGTTTTCCACTTTTTCGGAGGATGATGAAAACGTTTTGTCGATGGCCCGGCCGTCCTTCAAATTTTTTAATTTGGTTCTTACAAAGGCGCCTCCCTTGCCCGGCTTTACATGCTGGAACTGCGTGATTTCGTATATGGTTCCGTCCATTTTGATTACCGCACCCGGCCTTAAATCTCCTGCCTGGATCATTTCTCCTCCTTTGTTCAGCAGGCGTTTATGAGCCTGTCGCTGATTGCCGGAATTTTTTCAGGGCCCGAATCCGTTATAAGGTAATCATTTTCTATCCTTATGCCGTATTTACCCTTGAAATATATTCCCGGCTCGCAGGTTACAACCGAATTTTTCCTGAAAAACCCTTTTGTTTTTGTGTTTATTGCCGGCTGTTCGTGCACATCCAGCCCCAGGCCGTGGCCCGGTGAATGAGTAAAGTATTTTTCAAGGCCCTGTTTTTCAAAACTTTTTACGGCTTTTGCCGCGGCTTTTGAAACGGATTCGCCGGCTTTGAACCCGCGAAGCGCCGATGCACCTGCTTTTTTTACCGCGTTATAATGTTTTTTTATTTCTCTAAGGCGAGAATTTATTATACTGAAGGCAATGCACCTTGTCAAGTCAGAAGAATATCCGCGGTATTTTACGCCCGCGTCCACCAGAATAAGCGTATTTTGTTTAAGTTTTTTCAGCGATGTTTGGTGGTGCGGCACGGCCGAGTTTTCATTAAAGGCGACAATGGGCCTGAACGAAACCGAGTCAGCCCCTTTTTTTCCCGCGAAACGCGCGAATTCCAGGGCAAGGTCCTTTTCCGTAACCCCGGGTTTTAGAATGTTTATAATATGCCTGAAAGCCGCGGACGCTATTGAAACGGATTTTTTTATGAGTTTTATTTCATTTTTATCTTTTATCATCCTCATTTCCGCTGCTGCTTTGCTGAAGGTTATTGTTTTATTTAAATTTTTTAAGAAAAGGTAATCCGCGAGGGGCAGGTTTTCACCCGTCAGTATTTTTTTATAAGGGGAGAGTATTTTTTTTATACCGGGTTTAAAGCCCCGTATGATTATTATTTCGAATGGTTTTTTGAGGTTGAGTTTTTCCGCCTCCCCTTCGTACCTTTGGTCCGTTACAAAAAAACATTTTTTTTCGCCGGCTATTACCCGGGCAAATGTGCCGGAAAACCCGGTGAAATAATAAATATCCGCGGGGTCAGCGAGGTAAAACGCTTTTGTTTTACCGGCGCGGGCAAGGAGTTTTATAACCCTTTTTTTCATTTTTTCGTGATTATTCCGAGGTTGTATTCTATTATCGGCCGGTATGGGGGGATTTTTTCCAGCAGGTCGTGGAATTTATTGAGCAGTATTATAGCCGGTTTTATATTCAGGGGGCAGACCCTTGCCGAAAAATGTTTTATTTCAAAATCCGCGCCCGCGGATTCAATGAGGGTTTTGAATTTCTTTTGCGAAAAATGCTGATGGTTTCCCATTAATGTAAGGTGCAGGTAAAATATTGGGTTATACCTGTTTGCTTCCAGGACAATCACTCTTTTTTTGGAAACTCTGAGCATTTCCTTAAGCGCTTTTTCCGGGTTTTCCGCGTGGTGGAGCATGTCTTTTTCAATGACCGTGTCAAAGGAATTTTCCGGGAAGCCTGTATTTTCCGCGTTATACGCGGCCAGTTTAAGGTTGTCCCGGGTTAAATCTTTCCAGCGGGGGTTTTCCTCTATATCAAAACCGGTTGAGGTTTTAAAATATTTAAGGAGAAGCGCGGTGTCCTCGCCGTTGCCGCAGCCGGCGTCAAGTACGCTTTCACCGTAAAAGTATTGTTTGATTTTATTTATCACTCTTTGCCTGTAGGATAAAACTTTTTCGGGTTCAGGTGTCATATTTTTTCAGTTCTCCTATTATACTGTCGAGCGAAGGCGCTCTGAAGAGGTTTTTACCGGTAATGCTGTTTGCCACTGCCATGTACATTTCTGAGATTTTTTGTTTCATTTCGGGCGGCAGGGCGGGCGGCTCCGCCTTAACGTGTTCCTTCCAGTCACCGGCGTATTCTTTTTTTGCTTTTTCAGCCTCCGCGGCCCACTCTGTATCACGGTACCACCTGCGTGTTATTTCCTTGCTTATATGGAAACCTTCGAAAAGGAAGCGGCATTCATCCGGTGTACCCAGGACATCCACCACCATAATACCGCCTTCCGGATCCACGGCGAACTCAAATTTTCCGTCTACGTTCTCGAGGCCTGCCCGCGAACACTCTTTGGTTATTATGTCGTTTATTTTGAGTATCATCGATTTTATCCCGGGCATTTTTTCTTCTGAAAGCCCGGAAATATTTTTTGCTTCTTCCCAGGATATGTACCTGTCTATATGTTCGAGTTTTGTGGATACATCGAGTATGGGTTTTTCGAGTTTTTCGCCCGGTACGGGCTCGTGGCCCAAACCCAGGTCCTTATATGTTATGGCCCCGGACTTCAGCCTTTTAAAAACGCTGGAGCCTTCGGGAAGTTTGTTGCGGTATATTACCTCGAGAGGAATAAGGAAATTTTTTCCGGCGCCTTTATAGGAGGAGTAATCGTATGCCCCGGAATTTTTGTCATACGCGGGTTTTAATACCCTGACGAGTTTTACTTTCATCCTGTCGGACGGATGTTTTATATCGGGGAATTTTTTCCAGCTGCCGCCGTCAAAAAGCCCCAGAAAATGGGTTTTGATATTATTTTTTTCTAGTATGTCAAAAAAGTAAGCGGAAAGAACGCACAGGGCTGCCCCTTTTTGGCTTATATGGTCGGGCATCTCTCCCCAGTCAAAAACCGAGTACCTGTCGGAAAATTCGAATTCCCCGGTTCCTTCTTTTGTTTCCGAGGCTTTTTCAAGTGTTTTTATTTCTTTTACGCTTCCCATATTTTTACCTCCGCAAAAGGTTTGTTGCCGGGAATTATACTATATTCCAGGGAAATATCAAATTATTTTTTAAGGGGAGGAAAAGAAAATGTCCAGGGCTGTTAGGGGTTTCTTAAGGGGATTTAAGGGGTTTGGGGAGGAAAGCCCTGGACACCCACAATTATATATTAAAGCGTGTAAATGTCAAGGAAAAGTTTTTTAAATTTCAGGACAGGGATAAATAATATAATATACATGTATTTGCAGCCGCGGCCTTTATGGATGCGAGGAAGCAGGGTTAGCTGTTGTTTTTAATATGAATTTAAATCATGAATGAGCGCATACCGCCCGGGGGCGCGCAGTACACGGCCCCTGCAATTTTTTTATTTTTTGTAAGGGAGGCCCTGTGAGGCCTCTCTTTATTACCGGGCCGCCCCTGCAACGGCATTCAATAACGAACGTATTTGTAGGGGCGGACTTATATGTCCGCCCGAAGACGGAAATATTAAAAACCGGACAAATACATATGAATTTGTCTTTAATTGAAATGGAAATTGGTATTAATAAATAACCATGGCGTCGCCGTAGGAAAAAAAGCGGTACTTGTTTTTTACCGCTTCTTTGTACGCCTTTTTGATGTTTTTTTCACCGCCGAAAGCATAGGCCAGCGCCAAAAGTGTTGTACGCGGAAGATGGAAATTCGTGATAAGCCCGGAAACCGCTTTAAACCTGTATCCGGGGTATATATATATTGAAGTTTCACCTTTGAATGGTTTTACGGTTCCGTTTTTAGCGGCTGCTGTTTCAACTGCCCGCAGCGAGGTTGTTCCCGCGGCGAAAATTTTTCCGCCTTTTTTTACGCGGGAATTTATTTTTTCCGCGGCCCCGGGGGTTATCTGCATATACTCCGAGTGTATTTTATGCTTTCTTATGTCCCGGCTATCGATGCTTTCAAAGGTGCCGAAACCGACGTGCAGGGTAACGCGGGTTATGGTTACTTTTTTTTCTTCCAGTTTTTTCAGTATTTTTGAGGTAAAATGCAGGCCCGCGGTCGGCGCCGCGTTCGCCCCTTCGTTTTGGGCGTAAACAGTCTGGTACCTTTTTTTGTGGAGCTTGTTCTGCGTGTCTTCCTTTATATAGGGTGGCAGGGGCATTACGCCGTTTTTCATAAGGTATTTTTTCAGTGGTTCTTTATCCATTTTGGTATCTATTAAGGCGGTTTTGCCTTTTTTTTCCGTCAGGATGAAATCCTTGTTTCCGGGGAAGGTTATGGTATCGCTGTTTTTTACCCTTCTGGAATTTTTCATCATAACTTCCCATATGGTTTTTTTTATGTTTTTTAAAAAAAGAATCTCTATTTTCGCCCCTGTCTTTTTTGTCTTTCCGTAAAGGCGGGCGGGCATTACTTTTGTATCGTTAAGCACAAGGCAGTCCCCGGGATTTAAAAATTCCGTGATTTCACTGAATTTTTTATGAAATATTTTACCGTTTGATTTTTTGACTGCCATTAAT
>CAZHOD010000020.1:3510-11715 GCA_964534075.1 uncultured Spirochaetia bacterium | reverse complement strand
GCTGCGTGCCTTTAACTACCGCAACCTGAAAGGTTGCGCCTACAAAGGCCGAAATGCGCCACCATAACTGAGGCGTTGACATGTACCCCAACATGTACCCCCTTTTCATTTGACAAATCACCCGTATTCATTTATTATAAACCAGTTTAAAAAGATTTTCGGGGCGGCGGGGCCCTGCAGGCGGTTTCGGCCGGAAAAATAACGGTTCACCGCCGGAAAGGCGCGTAAATGTCGAAAAAAACCGGATTTGACAATGAAAAATACCTTAATGAACAGACATCCTTCATACTCGAAAAAGTAAAGCAGTCCGAAAAACTTTATCTGGAATTCGGCGGCAAACTTATGTTCGATTACCACGCCGCGCGTGTCCTTCCGGGTTACGACCCCAATGTCAAAATAAAACTCCTGCAGAAACTGAAGGATAAAACGGGCATTATAATAGCGATATACGCGGGCGCCATTGAAAGAAAAAAAATAAGGGCTGACTTCGGAATAACCTATGACATGGACGTTTTGAAACTCATAGACGATTTAAAGGAACTGGGCCTCGACCTTATCGGCGTTGTAATAACAAGGTATGACGGCCAGCCCGCGGCAACGCAGTTCAAAAACAAACTTGAGCGCAACGGCATAAAAACTTTTACCCATAAGTACACAAAGGGTTACCCGACCGATACCGACCTCATAGTAAGCAAAGAAGGATACGGGGCCAATGATTATATAAAAACAGACAAACCGCTGGTTGTGGTGACGGGCCCGGGCCCGGGCAGCGGAAAACTCGCCACATGCCTCTCCCAGATATATCATGACCATAAAAACGGAATTAACGCCGGGTACGCAAAATTCGAGACCTTCCCCATATGGAACCTGCCGCTCAACCATCCCGTAAACATCGCTTACGAGGCCGCGACCCTGGATTTAAAGGATTTCAACATGATAGACTCTTTTCACCTCGAGGCTTACAACGAAAAAACAATCAATTACAACCGCGATGTTGAAATATTCCCTGTTATAAAAAGAATTCTTAAAAAAATAATGGGAGAAAAAGACGTTTATAAATCCCCCACCGACATGGGGGTAAACAGGGCGGGGTTCGGAATAATAAACGACGAAGCCTGCAAAAAAGCGGCTCTTCAGGAAATAATAAGAAGGTATTTCCGCTGTAAATGCGAGTACCTGATGGGGCTTTCGGATAAAGACTCGGTGCAGAAATCCGAACTGCTGATGGAAAACCTTAATCTCGAACCCGAAGACAGGAAAGTAGTAGAACCCGCGAGGCAGGCCGGAGCCGACGCCGAAAAAAAAGGCAAGGGCCATGACGGGATATACTGCGGAGCGGCGCTGGAACTCCCGGACGGCACCATAATAACCGGCAAAAATTCGGAGCTTTTGCACGCCTCGTCCGGCGTTGTCCTTAACGCCATAAAATACCTCGCGGAAATACCCGACAACATCCACCTCCTTTCGCCCAATATAACGGATTCCATAGCGACGCTGAAAAAAAATATACTGAAGGGAAAAACAACAAGCATGGACCTTGAAGAGGCATTGATTGCCCTAAGCATAAGCGCCACCACAAACCCGACTGCCCAGGCAGCCATGGAAAAACTGAAAATCCTCAAAAACTGCGAGGTACACATAACTCATATACCCACGCCCGGCGATGAAAGCGGGCTCAACAAGCTGGGGGTTAACCTTACCAGCGAGCCGGCGTTTTCCTCAAAATCGCTTTTTATTTCCTGAAAATGGCTTACTGGTACCTGTATATAGTAAAATGCGCGGATAAAACCCTTTATACAGGCATAACCAATAATCCGGAACAAAGGATAAAAGCGCATAATGCCGGGAAAGGCGCGAAATATACACGGGGGAGGCGCCCTGTTAAACTTGTATATTCCAAAAAAGTCAAAACCAGGGGCCGCGCATTGCGGGATGAACTCAGGGTAAAAAAACTGAAAAGAAGTGAAAAACTATCCCTTATACGAAAAGGCGCTTAACCTTTTTTTAACGCGGAAAAACAGGCTGAGCGGCCATATGTAAACCGCTGAAATAGGTTTTTTAAATACTTTAATGTGCGCGAACCTGTAAATATTCGACGCCAGCATAAGGTGCCCCCACCATACAAACCCGGGGCCGGCCGCGCCTATAATAAACACCCCGTTTATAATGTAAGCGTAAAAATATTTGGATACTGTGACAAGCATGCCGAAAAGTATGGAATACCTTGTATATTCAAGAGGGTTTTCATTGAGCGCTTTTCCAATCCTTTTCTGGAAACTGCCCGTGGTCATGCCGCCTATGAGTTCGTATTCAAGCAGTTTTGTGATAAAATTCCCCTGAAGTTTCTTAAAAACACTCCTGACCCTGCTTCGCCTTTTTGACAAATACCTTTTTATCAGCCATCTGTCAAGTACGGTATTATCCCGCGATATATATTCTTTTTCCGCGGCGCAATCTATACTTTTACTTTTATCCAATTAACCTGCCTTTATATTTCGCCCCCGCGCCGGGTTACGGAAGAGTATAATATATAGTGAGCCTTGGTTTCTGGCACACGGTCCCGCTCTGGTTGGACAGAAAAACAACCTGGTCCAGTGTTCCCGATTCTTCCATTTTCAGCAAAAGCCCGTGGTTTTGTGTATCGTCATTTACCCAGTTTTGCACAACAGAAGAGTTTATCTCGAATGTTATATAATCATCGTCATCTTCATTTGTCACGGAAACAACGGAACTGCACGCGGTTGTGTCATAATTCCCGCCTGCTGTCCATGAAGACGACCCGTCGCTTGTAGCCCACGTCGCGCCGTCCCCTGTCGCGGACCCCATACCGCTGCCTTCTTCCCATGATTCATTCACGGGATAACACGCGAATCCGTCCCCGGATCCGGAAAGGAAACTCACGTAAAGCGTAAGGTAAACCTTTTTAACCGCCGCGTCCGAAGGTATAAAAGGAGACAGCCGGAAGTATAAAAGCCCCCTCATTTCATCGACCGTGCCGTTATTACGCTGCAGGACAAGGTTCAGCGACGCTCCGTAATTATCCCAAGAACCTTCCTCGATATGCGTGTCAGCCGCGTCAGTGTAATCGGAATGCGGGAACACTTCGTACTCAAAATGCTGCTGGCTCCATGATTCACCGTCTTCTCCCGCAGGCCCGGTTGCCCCGGTGCCACCGTCCCGGCATGAAGCTATAAAAAACATTAAGACAACGGTAAATAAGGCAAAAAATCTTTTTTTCATATCTTTCCCTCCTTTATTATTCTATTGTATAAACTACAGTAAGTTTCGGCCTTAAAGAAGCTGAATCCTCTTTTGAACTGAAATATATATAGGACTGAGGGTCTAACATACCCGCGCTTTCATCATCCGCTTTTAAGAGTATGCCGTAATTCTGCGACGGGTCCGTAAGCCAGTTTTTCACAAAAGACGTATCCAGGCTGAAGCTCACCTTGCCGGTGGAGGTGACAGTAACAGCCGAACTTATGGGTGTTGATTCATAATCCCCGCCAACAGAATCCCAGGGGTATGCCGCGCCCGCGTAGCAGTTCCATGTCGCGGCGCCTGTAAGAGTATCGCCGGCACAGTCCGCAGTACCTTCAACCCAGTTTTTTGTAACAGAATATGCCCGTATTGTGGGATAGTAAGCAGCGGAACAGGAACTCACATAAATATCCAGGGCCGCGCTTTTTATCGCAACTTCCGAAGGGGTGATATAATTTATGTCAAAACTTAAAATAGACCTGGAAACCAGGGGCGGTTCCACCCCCACCCTCAGGGTATCGCACCCGCCGAAATTATAATCAGGCTCGATATTCATAATCCATGTATCTTTCGCCATATAGTAATCATTTGTGGGATTTACATTATAACGGAATGACATAACAGCGGTGTTTTCACCTTCTGTTCCGGCAGGCCCGGTTTCACCGGAATCCGCTGAGCAGGAAAACAACAAAGGCAGAATCATAAATACCGCGAAAATAACAGGCATCTTTTTTATGTCCATATCAACCCTCCTTTTATATATATTTTATTATACATATTTTCCCCGATCCCGCAACCCCGGAAAAACACATCCATATCAAAAACGCCTCCCGGCATTTCCATATTTAATTTTTGCTTTGTGTTTTTGATGATGATATAATTATTTCAAGGAGGAATAATGAAAAATAAAAAGATTTTTTACATAACTCTTTTTGCCGTAGAATTTTCTCTTTTACTCGCGGCTTTCCTTGTAACTTTTTTTAAAAAAATACCTTTTTACTCGCTTTTCGCCTCGCTTTCCCCGCTTTATTTACAGGCTCTGACCGGGCTCATACCGGGCGCGGCGGCCGCGGCTGTTATAACATACCTTGTTATTAAACTTTCTGTGTTTTCCGAAATACGGGAACTTATAGTGTCGCTTATACAAAATTTCAACCTTAAAATTTATGACATTGTCCTTATCGCGGTTTTATCGGGAATATGCGAGGAAGCCCTTTTCAGAGGGGTAATCCAGCCCGCGCTGGGAATCTGGTTGACTTCTTTTATTTTTATATTCCTCCACGGTTATTTCAACCCTTTCAGCGCAAAAATGGCCTTTTTCGGGGTAATAATGTTTTTTATAAGCTCTGCCATGGGCGGCCTTTATAAATACCTCGGGCTTTTTTCGGCTGTTTCCTTCCATTTTTCGTACAACCTTACGGCCCTTTTTATTATATGGTTTTATATAAAAAAACATCCGCCGGAAAACCTTCAGTAATTTTTCCTCGCGAAAAGGTCCCTTTTTGAGTTTCTTATCCTGTCTATAAAAAGTATCCCGTCGAGGTGGTCTATTTCGTGCTGTATAACCACGGCCTCGAACCCCCGGGCAGTCATTTGTTTTTCCTTTCCTGAAATATCGGTATATTCAACGGTTATTTTTCCCGCCCTTCGGACATTCCCGGTGAAATCCGGAACACTAAGGCACCCTTCCCGTGTTACAGCCCTGCCGCTTTTACTTATTAATCGAGGGTTTACAAGCACAAGAAGGCCGTTGCTTTTTTTTGCAGCGGGATGTCCGGTAACATCCACAACAACAACCCTTTTCAGCTCGCCGGCCTGGGGAGCGGCAATACCCACGCATCCTTTATTTATATACATTGTATTTTTTAGTTCATTTATAAAACCCTTAATTTCCGGGTTTAATTCCCGTATTTTTTTTGATTTTTCCCTGAGAAGCGGCCCGGGGAAACGTATAATATTCATAAAATTTCTCTGTCCGCCCTGTTAACGGTTACATGAACGCACGTTTTCTTTCCTTTGCTTTTCAATACCCTTTCAAACCTTTTCATTGTTATATCTTTCGGGACATCCGCCTCAATAAGCATATAATACGCGTGCGGCCATGCCTTTTCGGAGCTTTTTGTTTCAAGGCCTATTATATTTCCTTTTTTTCTGAATATCTCACCCGTGATTTCGTTTACTATACCCGGCCTGTCCGCCCCGCTTATCAATATTATATAAATATTACCCGCCGGCTTGTATTCTTTCATGTACCTTTCTCCTATTTCCGTAATGTTTACGTCCATCCTGTTTTTTTCCCTGAACATTTTTAAATCCCGGAAAAATCCCTTTTCCTTTCCTTTTCCCCGGGACAAAAGCATTATTATTGAAAAAGTATGCCTGAGCATTGCCATGGAAGAATCCTCTATGTTAAAATCATGTCTTTTGAGAAGTTTTGTAAGTTTATAAACAATCCCTTTTTTATCCACTCCGCCTGCTGTTAAAAGGTACCTTTTTTTCATAATATACCTCCGTGTTTTTTTTTGATTATATATCAGAAATTTACGAATGGCAATAAAGGTTTTTTAGGTTCCCGGGGCTGAGAAAAAACATGCTATACACCCCTCCCGCGCTTTTTGTTCAGCGGCTCATTTTTCATTTATAATAAAAAGTTTTCCCTTGTGCATCTGCCCGGTTTCCATATTTTCCACTGTCCAGTAATAAATACCGGGTGAGGAGGGAGAATTAAAACGATTTTTTCCGTCCCATTCCACCCTTATATAACGGGCATCTATCACATCGACAACCTCCCCGGATATTGTATATATTCTTATCACCGACCCCGGTATTATGTTGTTGAATTTCAGAGCCCCTTCTACAGCCGTGCCCGGGTTAAACGGGTTTGGATATACGAGAGGCAGGCCCGACGGGTAAAAACATATATTCGAAAAAAGAGGCGGGTGCCTCTGCTGCAGCCATCCCGTTCCCGCCGGAACGCCTCCGTAATACGGGTCCGTATAATCCACTCCCGCCGAATTCTCTATTGCGCTGCCCTCCTGCAGCTCACTGATTACTGCTGTATATTCTATTATGAATTTTTCGCCGGGATTCAGGACAAAATCATCATCCGGCTCCCATGTTATGTAATTCCCGTCTATGACAGGCTGCACAATATAGCTGCTTTCCAGGAATATCAACTCACCGGGCATTGTGTCCCACACAAACAAATCAGTAACAGGAAAATCGTCATTATTTTCTATTTTTATGGAATATTTAACCTTTGCCCCCGGTTTCGGGTCCTCGCCGCGCGCCCTCAGTGTTATGTCTATATCCACAGGGCGCAAATGTGTAGTTGGCGAAGGCGTGGGTGTAAATGTATATGTCATGGTCGGTGTATTCTCCGGAGTAAAAGTATTTGTGGGCGTTGTTGTATCGGTAACTGAAGGGCTTATTGTGCTGGTAAACGTAAACGTTGGTGTAACCGTGGGGGTATATGTACTTGTCCGCGTACTTGTGAACGTCGGGGTATGAGTCGGAGTGTCCGTCATTGTATAGGTAGGCGTAAAGGTCATTGTTGCCGTAAACGTAGGCGTGGCTGTTTCTGTCGCTGTCAGCGTGGCAGAAAATGTAAATGTAGGCGACGGTGTATGGCTTGGGGTTGCGGTAGGAGTTGCAGTCGGTGTTGCCGATGAAGTGAAGGTCGGCGTTGCAGTAGCTGTGTCAGTAGGTGTTGCGGTCGGTGTTGCCGTAGGCGTTGCAGTCGGAGTATTTGTAGATGTAGCCGAAGGAGTGAAAGTAGGAGTTGCTGTAGGTGTATTTGTCGCTGTAGCGGTCGGCGTTGCCGTGAGAGTTGACGTAGGAGTGCTTGTAGACGTAGCAGAAGGAGTGACTGTAGGCGTTGCTGTCGGAGTGTCTGTTGGCGTATATGTAGGCGAAGCTGTATTAGTATTTGTGTAAGTCGGGCTGGGCGTAGGTGTTGCTGTATACGTCGGAGTATCTGTAGGTGTAGCAGTTGCCGTATAGGTCGGGGTATTTGTAGGCGTGTCAGTAGGCGTCGGCGTTGATGTGTATGTAGGTGTAAATGTAGGTGTATTAGTGGATGTCGCAGAAGGAGTTGTTGTGTCTGTAGGCGTTGCTGTAGGTGTTGCCGTAGGTGTAGAAGTATAAGTTGGTGTATTTGTAGGAGTGTACGTGGGAGAAGTTGTATTTGTATATGTAGGCGTAGCAGTAGGCGTCGCTGTCCGGGTATATGTCAGGGTAAACGTAGGTGTATTTGTCGGTGTCTGAGTATTTGTAGGCGTGAATGTCGGCGACCTGGAAGGTGTAACTGTATAAGTAGATGTTGCTGTAAGGGTTGTCGTATATGTAGAAGTAAATGTTTCTGTTGCGGTAGGAGACGTGGTATATGTAAGCGTATAAGTCGAAGTATTTGTTAATGTCACTGTATAAGTCGGCGTATTTGTTTGAGTATAAGTATACGTCGGCGTATCTGTAGGTGTAAAGGTTCCGGTAAATGTAAGCGTAACAGTAGGAGTATCTGTATATGAATCAAGAAATGTCGGAGTATATGTTTCTGTATATGTCGGAGTCGGGCTCATAGTATCTGTATATGTGGGAGTTGCTGTCGGGCTCGGTGTTTCAGTAAAGGTGGGAGTATGAGTGCCTGTAGATGTAAGAGTGCTTGTATAAGTGAAAGTCGGAGTATTTGTTGACGTTTCTGTTATTGTAGGCGTTATTGTAACTGTATCCATGAATGTTTCGGTTATTGTAGGCGTTGCTGAAGGAGTTGAAGTCGGCGTGGCTGTTAATGTCTGAGTCGGCGTTGCGGTTGACGTAAATGTCACTGTCACTGTATATGTCGGCGTAAAAGTAGGCGTCGGCGTTGATGTTTCTGTTATTGTAGGCGTTACTGTAACTGTATCCATGAATGTTTCGGTTATTGTAGGCGTTGCTGAAGGAGTTGAA
>CAZHOD010000020.1:3175-3410 GCA_964534075.1 uncultured Spirochaetia bacterium | reverse complement strand
GTCGGCGTGGCTGTTAATGTCTGAGTCGGCGTTGCGGTTGACGTAAATGTCGGAGTCGGAGACATTGTATCTGTGAATGTAGGAGTCGGCGTGTTTGTATTTGTCGCTGTATACGTAGGAGTCGGCGACATTGTATTTGTGAAAGTCGGTGTTGCGGTATTGGTCGGCGTATAAGTCGGTGTATATGTCGGCGATGTTGTGTATGTAAATGTCGGCGTTGGCGTGTTTGTCATTG
>CAZHOD010000020.1:0-3075 GCA_964534075.1 uncultured Spirochaetia bacterium | reverse complement strand
TCGGCGTAGGCGTGTTTGTCATTGTGTATGTATATGTCGGCGTCGGGCTGTTTGTATTTGTGTACGTCGGCGTTGATGTAGGAGTGGCTGTCAGGGTCTGTGTATGAGTAGGTGTCGGCGTAGGCGATTCTGTAAAAGTAATTGTAGCTGTAGGAGATACAATCAAAACAACAGCGTCATCCTGGTTTCCGTATTCCACCTGCGCCACATTAACCAGCATTCCCGCGGGGGGTATCGTAGGTGTTATAGAAGGTGTATATGTAGGTGTGATAGTCGGAGAACCGGCCGCGCCTACAGTAAAAGCGACACAGGCAAAATTATCATAACTGGGATTGGGGTTCGAATATATATTCCAGTTCCTCATAGCGACTATGGCGTAATAAGTCCCGTCTGCCCAGCCCGAAGGCACTGTCATATATATGTTTGTATCTATCCTTGAACTTGGGTGCCAATTGGTATCTGGCAATGTCCCGCTTTCAGCCCGCCCTCCGTTGACAGAAGTATCGCCGTCCCCTGCTATATCCATCCCGTCTTCGGAAACCCTTATAATATAATTGTCGGTTGTATTATCCGCGGGCTGAAGTGCGCACGAATCCGACACAGCCGCGAAATAAGAACCTTTTTCACCGGAATTACCCCTGTACTCGAAATCTATGGTAATTTGCCCTCCTGCCGCCACTGTGCCGGGAGAAACATTCAGGTTTTGTATTTCTATTGCCGCTGCCGCGGGCAGAGTAAATATAAATACACAGGTTATTATAACCGTTATTTTTTTCATATTTTTTTCCTTTTTCTAAAACACGGCCGTTTCATTTTAGGTTCCTTTCTAATAACTGATTTTCCTGAGAACAACAACCCTGTTATACGCCCGTTCTATGTTCGCGAAATAAACCTCCACGCCTTTCAGGGGAGAATACGGGTATGAATCCACTGTCCCCCACCATGAAACCGATCCCGCCCCTCCGGACGCGATATCACCGAGATCCCATATTATGAGCCCGCCCGCAACAGAGCACCCACCCGAGCAGTTTATATAAATCATTTCAGCGGGTATTGTGTCCCAGAGCTGTACATCATCCGCGGTAATAGAACCGGTGTTATGATATTCAAGCGTGAATGTTATTATGTCGCCCAGGGTGGCTGTCGATACATTCGCGCTTTTTGTAACATCCATTGTGGGCTGCGGGGTCATTGTAAAAGTTGCCGTAGGTGTCAAAGTAAATGTATGGGTGGGCGACTCTGTCGGAGTAGGCGTCCTTGTCATTGTAGCTGTCATGGAAGGGGTGCAGATATTCATCATATCCACGGTTGAAATTGCCGTAGGCAAGCCCATATAGCTTGTTAATATGGCGTCATTGTGCCATGGGCCGCACCCGTACTGGTTTCCCGTATTATACACATTAACATCTATGTCCATGCATCCCGTAAAACCCGGCTGTTCAAAATATATATCTATTTCCCTGTACCTGTTATCCCCCGTCCCGCCGTCATTGGTATCGTAATAATCTATCCCTGTTATTCCCGGGTCCTCATAATAAGGGCCGTCGTACTGCCAGCTTCCGGATGATATTGGCGCAGAACGCATGTCATCTATTATTGTCATGCTGCCCTGGTATGCCTCACCTCCGTTATTGCACAGTGTAATGGTATAAGTTATGTGGTCCCCGGAATGCACATTCGTTATGCTCGATGATTTTGATATGGTGAAATCAGGCGGAGGCGGGCAGTAATGGCTCACCGTCGCGGTTGCCACCTTGGTGGGCTCTGAAAGATAACTCAGATAAGCGTAATTATCCCATTCATCGCAGAAAGTCGGCGGGTTGTTTGCCTGGTCATTTATTGATACGGCAAACTCATAATCATAACATGTATTGTCGGGGAACCCGTCCGCGAACTCTATTGTCGCTGCCTGTCCGCTTCCTTCATAATCTATAAAACCAAGCATTGTGTCAGTATAATCATAAGGCCATACATACTGCCAGTCATCCAGCGCATCGGACCAGTCCTCATTTATGGTTACCGGATTTCCTCTTGTGCCGCCGCCTGTATTACAAATGTGAAGGGTAAACGTGATTGTGTCCGGCGGGTTCTGCCCTATGTTTGTCGCGGGGTCAGCGGTCTTGCTGATTGTAAAAGTAGGATCCGGCAGGGGCGTTTCCTGCACAAGGTCGAATCCCTGCCTCATATATAATTCCTTACAGTCATTGTCCTGTGTATCGGAATCCGCGGAATAACTGAGCGCGGGAAGAAGGCTCCCTGTCTGCGGGTCATATATTCTTTTACCGTATTTTTGCCCCTGTTCAAGATAAGGTGTTTCCCACGTTAGCCCGGAACCGCTCTCATCATATAAAGGGTCATGCCAGTCGAGGCCGCCGTATTGCGGAATATCGCCTTCAGGGCAGGAATTGTCATAGTACATCGATATTTCCGAAGGGTCAGCGCTGGTCACGTAAGAATGGCCGCCTTCTGTACAGGTTATGTCAAGGGAATATGACACCCATAACTCGTTATAACCGGTATTAAGGGTCCTTACTGAAATTACATTACCGCTATCCTGCAAAAGCGCGAGTTCCGCCGCGTCAAGATTAATACATGTAGGCTCGCAGGTGTCGTCTCCTATATCGCAGTAAGGAAACGCGGCGTCGGCATAGGTTCCGTCATCAGCAACAAAATCTTCAAGCGCGGAATCCGTAATCAGTGTTCCGTTTATATAAATCATCGATATGTCATCGACCGCAGCGCATAGTTCCGCGGACGCGGGAGTACAGGCAGGATAAACGGATCCGGGAAAAATTAAGATAAGGGTACAGATAAAAAAATAATATGATAATAGTTTACTCAAAAACTTACCTTCTCCCCCTCTTTGCTTCATAATAACCACCCTTCTTTATGTCTATGTGTTTCTATTATAATTATACAAAGAAAAGGGAACCAAAGTCAATTTAATATATTTAATTTAAGATGATTTCATTGTACCGTTAAACTAATCCTGATAAAAACCTTATTTTTATAATGTATTACCGAAACCGGCTGAAAGTATTAAATATTTTAATCAACTACCCCGTAGCAAGACTG
>CAZHOD010000019.1:0-11755 GCA_964534075.1 uncultured Spirochaetia bacterium | reverse complement strand
ATAATCCCCGTCTTTTTTTCTCACCACTCTGTCCTTGTCATCCCCGAATTTTGTCGTGGAAAACCAAAGCGCTCCTTCCTTTTCATACAGACAGCCTTTGCCATCCAGTTCTTCAAGCGCTTTTTCCACAGCGTTTTTACCTTCCCCGCTTTTTTCATAAAGCGCCGATTCCCTGTACCAGTTATCGAACTTAACGCCGAATTTTTCGAGTGTTTCTGACTGCCATTTTATAATATATTTCAGGCTGTACTCCCGGAAAACCGCGTTGGTATTTTCCTCTTTATCATCTTTTATTTTTTTTAAAAGCCCGGGTATATCTTCATCCATCCTGTCGGCTATATCCTTCACATAATCACCGGCATAACCTCCCTCCGGTATATCCGCCTTTACGCCGCGGCCCTGCAGATACCTTGCCTTTACGGAAAGGGCAAACAGTTTCATCTGCCGGCCGTAATCATTGATATAATTTTCTTTTGTTACGTCATATCCCGAATACCCGAATAATTTCGCCAAAGTGCCGCCGTAAGCCGCTGCCCTGCCGCTGACGACATTAAGCGGGCCCACGGGATTCGCGCTCACAAACTCCAAATTAACCTTTCTCCCGGCGCCTTTGCCGGTTTTATAATAATTATCATCCGCGGCTGCTTTTGATATTTGCTCTCTGTAAAACTCCGCGTCCATGGCCCAGTTGACATAACCCGGGCCGAAAAAATCCGCTTTTTCAACCCCGGGTTTTTTTAAAAGCCCGGCTGCCAGCCCGCCTGCCAAATCCCGGGGATTTTTCGACAGCACCTTCGCGGCCGCGAAACAGGCGTTTGTGGCGTAATCCCCCCACTGGTTTTCCGGCGGCCTGCTGACCCTGAATTCCACAGAGCCCGGTTTTAAGCCGAATTTTTCAACAAAAATATCCTCTATATACTTTCCGAACCTCTCTTCAAAATCCATTAATTACCTGCCTTTGATCAACTACCCCGTAGCAAGCTACGGGGTATGAACGACTGAACAACTGACTGCCTTCGCAGCAAGCTGCGGGGAATTTACCCCTAATCATCACACCCTGTCCGCCGAAGCCTTGGCGAAGGCGGATTAATAATTTAATAATTTAACTATTACCCCCTACGCCATAATATTGCCGTATTATATATATATGAAAGAAAAAATCAAGGAAATATTGTATAAATGATGTATTGTATAAATAATACGCCTCGTTGTTTTAAAGGCAGAGGTTAAAGCCGCGAACACATTTAAACCCCCGGGTATAAACCCGCATTACCATTTCAGTTCAAACTATATCTTTATCATTTTTTACTCCCAGTTTTTCAAAGACAAATGCCTTAATCTTTCCGGCCAACTTATAACAATCAACCGCTTCTTCATAAGAAGGAATATAAAAATCATCGGGATACCGGGCGTTTACCGCATATGAAGTAAGGTTACCGGTATCCAGTTTACTGAAATCACCATTAAGTTTGGAGCAGAGCCGCACCAGGTGCTCCAGATTATGAGTTTTTTCAAAATCCTTTTCACGGGAAACAAGATACGCCTTCAGCGCTTTTTCCACAAATTGCTGGCTATGAAAACACACAGCCCCTGTTACTGCCTTTTCCTCTCCTATTTCAACTTCATGCTCCGCTACTTTAAGGTCTTCAAGGGCAAGTTTCAGCCAAAACCCCACTTTATCGGCCATCATAAGCGGACACCTTCTTTCAACGCTTCCCTTACAACCATGCCTATATTATTCTTCAATGCTTCTGCCTCTTTTTCGGTTTTTAAGATTATATCGACGGGGTATTCTGAGAGCCGGACTCTCATTTGCTTAGTGATGTTCATTTTTTCTTTTATACCGGGCAATTTGTCAGTAATCACCAGAATATCATAATCACTGGTTTTATCCGCTTCGTTCCTTGCCCTCGAACCAAACAATATAATGTCCTTCAGGCCGATACTGTTTTCGTCACATACTTTTTTTATTTGTTTTTTGATTTTTTCTGTTATCTTCAAATTTCCCGGCATACCAAAATCTCCGATTTTAGGTTTTATATCTTTCAAATATATTATACTTAATAATAAGGTATAATCAACTCATTTTACAGGCCTGCTCTGTCCATTTAAACTCAACAGGCTTCTTTACGCTGATATTTTTGAATTTTAAAATCCCGGCTTTTATTTTTTCATATAAACCCTCCGCCATTACAGGAATACGCGGCAAATATCCCTGTTTGCTTTATACGCTTACAGAAAAATGCGCGGACTTCATTCTGTTTCCTGCGCGCCGCAGCCTGAAAGGCGGAGGCGGATTGAATCATTTTATCCGGAATCCGGAATGTCAAAAATATAATAAACCGGCTCCCCTTTATGATCGCGAATTTCTTTTACCCTTCCCCTGAAACCGGCGGGCCACTCTTTTTCCCGGGCCGCGCGGGCCCCCATAACCAGTATTTTTCCTCTTAACTCATTGTTTTTTAACATATCCTCAAATTCCGCAACTTCTATTTTTCGCAGTTTATCCGAAAAACCGTAAAGTTTTGAGATGAGCGGCATATTTACATGTTCCTTAGCGGCCAGGACATATTTTTTTTCCGGGGCTTCGTTGCGCATATATTTAACCAGGTATGACTGCATTTTAAAAGAATAAACCGAGGGCATACGGAAATAAAAACCGTAAATATTCAAAAACGCGATAAAAACAAGTACGGCCCCGAAAACAATCCCGGGGCGGCTGCGCCCTGATTTGAAATTCAGAATAATAACATTAATAATCCTGTGAAGCCCGGCAGCGGCGATAACCGAAAGCAAAGGAATGAGGTAAATTATCCTTGTGTTAACGGGGTATTTATATTCAACAATGCCGCCGACGAAAAAAACAAGCACAGGATAAGTTGTGATGAGAAACCTCGCCCTCCAGTCCCGCGAAAAAGAAAAAACCGCCCATGCCATGCCGAATACCGCTCCGGCAGCGGTTATTTTATCCGCGACACTACCGGTTATATAATGGGTGTTGTTGGCCTTGTATATAAAAGCGAAAAATGTATGGATGTAATTTATAAAAATAAAAAGCGGCTTTTCCGCCGGGTTATTGAGCTGGCTTCCGAGTATCGTCGACCTTGCCAGCAGGTTGTTCAGGAAATCCGGGTTCATAAAAAGAAACATTATGGTTCCTAAATAAACCAAAAGCCCCGCCGCGAGGTTTTTCCCGGAAAAATTTTTGCGCAAAGGATGAAACAGCCAGTAAATTCCCGCGGCTATTACTGTCAGCCTTGCCGTATAATATGTATAGCATCCAAGGCCGAGGGAAATTCCCGCGAGCAGCGCCCAAAAAGAGGAATTTTTTCTGATTGCAATCTCGACAAGAAGCATGGACAGTACAAAAACAAAAACCGCCTGCATATTATCATAAGGTATTTTCGCGAAAGCCAGCATACTCAGAGAAAAACCAAAAACAACAGCCGCGATAGCCGCGGTTTTTTTGTTGAACATGAGTTTAACCCATATATACAAAAGCGGCGCGGTGATTACCGGGATTACAGCGGAGCTGAATTTCCAGGAAAACAACCCTGCCCCGGACAATTTCATTATAAAGGCGGTATATATTGAGGCGAGGTTGGGATGGTCTCCGTAAACCCCCTGCTCGTAAAAGAATTTAAGGGGCCTCCCTCCGTCGAATATCTCACCAGCGAATTTATAAAAAGCGTACTCATCTCCGATATATGAATATTTCCACGAGGCGTAATCGAACATATACAGCGCAAAAAGGCCCGCGGTAAAAAGGAAAAGAAATCCGGTTTCGCGCACATTCAGGTATTTATCCACCTTTATATTTATTCCGCGGTTCCAGTCCCTCATGAAAAATATGCCGAGAAGTATCATGCATTCCGCGAAGTAAAGAATAAGCTGCGCGTTAAAGGCCTTTTCTTTAAAAAACAGGGTTACCAGGGCTGTATGCATTACAAACACAGAGATTATGGCTGTTCCCTGAACAAAGGAATTCCAAAACTGCGCGCGCGGGCGTGTTTTTGCCGCGTAGAATGAAAAAAGCGCGGAAACGGAAACTGCCATAAGCGCGAGATTAATAATAAAATACGGAGCAAAAACGAGCCTGTAGCCGGATAAATATATATGCTCGAGCGGCAGGTTAAGGGAACGGAAAAAATCTACCTGCAGGTTATTTATAAAAGAATGCCTGACGCTTCCAAGGAGGGATAAGGCCAGGAGAGCAAGAAAAAAAACAACAGATATTTTTCCTTTGTTTCGCAGGATGTTTCCCAGCAGGAAACAAACCCCCTTTTTTTCCCATATCATCACCCTTTTAAAAACAATTTTGAATTTTCGCAAAAATTCCTTCAAATTTCTCCCGCCCTTCATTTTTTTACCGGTAAAATTTTATCACAACACAAAAAAAACTCAACTTCAAACAACACCGTCGGCCTTTTATTTTTTTTATGGCAGGCTGATTCCGGGCAGGCTTTATATTATAACCGTAAATTTGGGGCCCGCCTTCGCAAAAACAACAATGCTATGGCAGGCAGGCGCCATTATTGCGGTGATTCTATTTACAATTCTGGTGTCAGGCTGTTATGCGACAATAATTACTGCCTTCCTCGTAATCCCTGTAATATTTTATTATTACGTCGTTTGGAAAATTATTTTCCAGAAGTTTTCTCTTTACTACGGCTGTTATTTTTGCCTTTTCCGCGAAAGTTAGTTTTTCCTCAATAATAATCATAAAATCCCAGTCGCTGTCGACCCTGTAGTTACCTTTTACCCTGCTTCCGAAAAGTATTATTTTTCTTACTTTCAGCCTGTTTTCACGCATTTTATCCAGAATAATTTTTTTGGCTTTAACCGTATTTTTATCCATAAAACCACCTTTTTATCCGCTTTTTATCCAAACAAATTATAGCAGAATGATTTTGACAATACAACAAAATTTAAAGTATACACAAAAACGAGACAGGGGCAGAGCCCTGTCCCGTTGTTATGCGCAGCCATCCTTCGACAAGCTCAGGATGAAATCCTTATAATAGACAGGTTGCGGCTGCCCGTTGTTTTAGTTTTAATTTTCAGTTTTCACTTTTAAACTTTAAACTTCAATTATGAAAGGCCGTCCCTACAATCCGGGCCTGTTCAGCATTTTTTGTTTAAACTTCTCATAATGCTCCCTGTTTTTGGTAAAATCATATACATAAATTTTTTTCTCCCTCTCCCCTGAATCCGGCATCGCTGCTGCCGCGGCGCCTTTAACCTTTTCCCTGTCCTTCAGCATACCCCTGTGCACAAGCACCTTGTGCCCCTTCATCCTGTCATCATTCAAATACATTGGAACCCATGGTTTGTATACTCTTTTCAGGCGCCCTTCAAAACCATACAGCCTGTCGAGCCCGGTTTTTTCTATTGTCTTTCTCCTGCCGCCCAAAAAATAAACCTTCCCCGTGTTTTTATTTTCCCTCATAAATTTTATGACATAGGATTCCGGATTAAAATTAAATTTTGACGGCATAACGCAATAAAAAGAAAGAGCGCCGGCGGCGCAGATTACGCACGCGGCTGTTACTGAAAGATTTTTTCGCGCAGCGCTGTTTTTCACCCCTGACAAAAGAAAATTCAGCCCGAACGCGCACATTGTCGCAAGCAGCGGGACAACGGACTGCATTCTTGTATAAGCCGGAGCCTTATACGGCACTATGGCGGCAATGAAAAAAACAAAAATCGGATAAGTCACGAGAAATACTCCCGCCCACCAATTCCTCCGTATATTAAGGGCAGCCCACACAAAACCGGCGAACATACCAAAAGCCGCGACCGGATTCGCGAGGCCTCCAATAATAAAATGTTTTTGCCCCGGTGAATAAGCGAACATCGCGAAACCGCTCAAAAAGTTTTTTATTATCATACCCACCTTCTCGCCCGGATCGAACTTCAGCCTTGCCGCGGCAGAGGTGCGCTCCAGCATTATGCTGTAAAAGTCCGGGCTCACAACAAGGAACAGTATTATAGCCGCGTATGTCCCCGCCCCAATTATGGCATTCTTTAAAGAAAAACTTTTTCTCAGAGGGTGAAAAAACCAGTAAGCAGCGGCAAGTATTACGAATAGCCTCGATGTATGGTAATTATACGCGCCGAGCCCGAGTATCATCCCGGTTGCGAATGACCAGAACAACGAATTTTTCCTCAGCGCGTTTTCAAGCGCGAACAAAACCATCGCGTAGATGAGCACGGGCTGTATGTTATTGTACCCTATATGCCCGAAAGCCAGCATTGTCTTTGAGAACGCGAGCGCGGCCACGGCAATCATTGCGACGTTCCTGTTAAATACCATTTTATGCCAGGCGTAGAAAGGTATTACGGCCAGCGGCACCACAATGGCGGAACTTAGTTTCCATCCGAAAAAACCGCCGCCTGTAAAAAGCATAACAGCCGCCTGGTATATGGATGTAAGCAGCGGTGTTTCGTAAACACCGTTCTCGGAAAAAATGTTGATTTCCTTTTTGCCCTCAAGTATACCCGACGCCATCTTAAAAAAATGATACTCGTCCCCTATATACGAATATTTCCAGGAATTATAATCGAACATATATAAAAACACGAGCGCCAATGAAAAAAGCAAAAGCGCCTTTAATTCGCCTTTTTTAAAAATATTACCCTGCAGCACCTTTATTTTATTGTTTTTATCGGTGAAATAAAAGTATAATCCGGCGCTTGCCAAAAAAACCGCGAATACAACGGCCTGCGTCAAATACGCTTTTTGTAAAAAATACAGCGCGGCGGCAAGGGCGTAAGCAGCGGCAGAAACCAATAAAAATACTGTTTTATTTTCAGTGTGTTTTCCCGTAACACTTTTCATAATTTCCCCTTTCATAATTTAATCGCCGGGAATAATCCGGCATTGTTAATTATAATACCCTGAATTTCATTTTCCTTCAATAGGGCCGGCCCGGCCGTCCGGATTGGTAATGATTGTTTTTGCAGGGGCTCGCCTTTTGTTATCAGGCCGTAGGGAACAGGCATGCCTGTTCCCTGCAACTACAACGCCGTATCCGGCCGGGTACTTTCATTTTGAATTGTGTTTTTTATTTTTGATTTATACCGCATCTTATCCGTTCGTCCCTTTATATTAAAACCCGTGTATTCAATCGGACATTTCTATTTAGCGAAAAAGCGGACATTTCTATTTGGCGTTGACAACCGTGTATTAAACCGTTGACTTTTGAGAGGTTTTATATTAAAATCTACGGGATTTTCAGATTACGGAGGATAAAAATGCCGAATATAAAGTCAAAAAAGAAACACCTGAGGCAGACAAAAAAAAGGACGGCGCGCAATAAAGTTGTAATATCACGTATGCGCTCCCTGATAAAAAAGATAAGGCAGTCGACGCCTGAAGAAGGAAAAAAACTGCTTCCCAAAGTTTATTCCGCCATAGACAAAGCCTCAAAAGGCGGATATATAAAAAAACAGACAGGCACAAGGTATAAAAGCCGGCTGGCCAAAACCATAAAAAAATAAAGCGTTATTTTTTTTCAGCGGCCGCGCCCGCTTTAAGAAAAATCTCCTCAAACATCATGATTAATATGGTCTTTGCCCTTTTTCTATCCGAAAGTTTTATTGTTTTATCCGCTTCCTTTATTATATTGACTATATCTATATATTGCGTGTTTTTATAATTTTTCGTGTTTTTCTTTACTGCCCATAACGCTTTGGGGTTATTATACGTAAGTTTAAGGGCCTTTGCTTCATCCCCCCGGGAGAGATAAAACCTGACCAGGTATATTTTCTGTATTTCCCTGAAAATAGCGCCCAAAATAACTTCCGGGCCGGTATCCTCATAAATTTTGTCCAGCACCTCAAAGGCCTTTTTCTCGTCACCGGAAGCCACGGCGGAAGTAAGCGCCCATATGTCATAGCCCCTGTCGACCCCCCTGATTTCACTGAAATCTTTTTTTGTTATCTCGTTCCTGCCTTTTGTCAAAAGAATCATTTTATCCAGCTCGTTCTTAACGGATGAGGCGTTAAAATTGGCTTCCTCTATGATAAAATCCAGTACCTCCGGGTCTATTTTTTTTCCCTCACCCAGCATGTATTCCGCGAACCATTCTTTTATTTTTTCCGCTCCTGACGAAAAATCCAGCATCCTTTTTTCCGGCACGCCGTAGTCACGGGCCAGTTTTTTCCTGTACCCCCTGTTCTTTTTTTCCCTCAGATTAATGTTATATGTCAGCACCGCCGACACAAAATCCGGCATATCAGACAAAAATTCGAATAACTTCTCTGTATCGGATTTATAAAGCTTCCCGAATTCCCTGATTATAAGCAGATTTTTCTTTGAAAAAAAAGAAGGGGTGGACGCCTTTTCTACTGCCATATCCACGGATATTTCCGGGTTTTTTTCCGCGAAAGAAAATGTGTATATAGAAGAAGGGTCGATTTGGCCTTTCAGCCTTTCCTGTTCAAGTTCTTTTATGAAATTTTCCTTAAAAAGCTCGTTTGTCCCGAGTAGTATATAATAGGGCTCGGTATTTTTTGTCCTGATAAATTTCATGTAAGATCCCCTGTCTTTTCCTCTCTAATTGCAGTAATTTTTCAGTCCTTTATCTCAAAAAAAGTAACCGCGGCAAGATCCCCGTTTACGTAAAGGTTTATATGATAAAGGCCTTTTTCTTTTGGAAGGCCGGTCTGGCCGTTTTCCGTGTATAAGTCCTTTATTCCTATATAATTGGCAAACGCGTAAGGAACATACTGTTTATTGTCCACCCTTACGTTTTTTTCCGTATCATACCTGTTCCAGGAAACTACCTGCTCGCATATTACCCTTCCGGAGGGAGAGACCCACTTATTCTCAAAAACAAAATTTTCCTCGTCATAATACCTGCTGGCGCCCGAATAATACTCAAACGGGTTTACAAAATTATAATACCTGTTGCCCGTACGGGCGGCCTGGCCCCCTGTGCGGAACAGAAAATAAACAAAATACTGCACCACCTTATGTTTATTTTTATAAAACCAGTTGGTGCTGTCAGCGGGGTAATTATTAATAAGCCCGGAGCATGTGGTTATATGGCCTATTAAATAAGGCCCGGGGCCGTCCGCCGCGCCGGAAAAAAGCGGCATTAAAAATAACACGGCTGTGATTACCAGTTTTTTCATGATTCCTCCGGAAAATTTGCCCAATGTTTCGGCCGCCGGTTTTACCATCCGTAAAGCACCCTTCTTACCGCCCTTTTTGCCAAAACGTCGAGCACCCTGTTCGCGGCAGTGGTCTCATCCTCTACCTCCATGCCCAAATCGTTCGCGACATAATATGTAGTCTCCTCGTACACACCCTCTTCCTTCCACAAAAGCACCTGTTCTATATTGTCAAAAAAATAAATATCCACATATACCCTGAGCCTGTATTCCTGGGCCACCTGCGTATTGTCATCCACCCTTATTACCGATTTTATGTAATCGGTTATTCTGCACTGCACTATGCCGTCTGCCTTTCTCTCATTCTCGGTTATGGAAACCTTGCCTTCGGATAAAAACTCGTCTATTGTTTGCTGTGTCGCGTACTGTTCTATGCCGTATTCCTTTGTCTTATTGATAAAAACAGGCACGGCTATTTTCTTTATGCTTGTCGGCATGTTGACATTCGGGTCATAAGACGCGCACCCGGAAAAAAACAGCAGTAAGCCTGCGGCGAATATTAAAACCGTTTTTTTCATACAATATCCTCCATAAAATTACTTGGCCACAATATTTAAAAGCTTATTTTTGACGAATATTTTTTTTATTATATTTTTATCCTTAATATGTTCTTTTATTTTAGGGCTTGCCATCGCCTGTTCCTCGACATCTTCCTGTTTTGCGCCCGAAACGACGCTGAATTTATCCCTGATTTTTCCGTTTATCTGAACCACAAACTCAATTGCCTCCTCTTTGCACAATTTCTCGTCATACCCGGGCCAGGGAGCCTTAAATACACTTTCTTTGTTGCCGAGCACTTCCCACAGTTCCTCCGCGAAATGAGGCACAAAGGGCGCCATTAATATTACCATATTTTCAGCTGTGAATTTCAATAAATTCGCGTCTTTTTCCGTTTCCGGATTAATCGGGGAAAAAGAATTATAAAGCTCCATAAGCGCGGCTATGGCGGTATTGAACTGCTGTTCCTTTTCTATATCTGTTGTAACTTTTTTTATTGCGCGGTGCACCTTCCTGACCAGCGCTTGTTTCTCTCCCGAAAACCCTTCGCATTTTCCCTCCGCTTTTCTTATTTTTTCCTCTATGGCAGTAATTTTCCTCCATACCCTGTTTAAAAACCTGTGCGCGCCGGCCACCCCTTCCTCATTCCAATCCAGGTCCGCCTGCGGAGGAGCGGCAAAAAGCATAAAAAGCCTCGCGGTATCCGCCCCGTAATTTTCTATCATATCGTCCGGGCTGACCGTATTTCCCTTTGACTTGGACATCTTGTTCCCGTCTTTTATGACCATGCCCTGGTTAAGCAGTTTTTTAAACGGCTCGTCCGCCTTAATAAGGCCCATGTCTCTCATTACATAAGTAAAAAATCTCGCGTAAATAAGGTGCATGCAGGAATGCTCAGCCCCGCCGACATACTGGTCCACGGGAAGGAGTTTCGCGGCCTCCTCACCTATCGGTTTTTCAGTATTTTTAGGGTCGCAGTATCTGGCGAAATACCAGGATGAATCCACAAAAGTATCCATTGTGTCAGTTTCCCTTTTTGCCGGCCCGCCGCATTTCGGGCATTTCGCGTTAAGGAATGATTTTGATGTTTCCAGAGGGTTTCCGCTGCCCGTGAATTCTATATCTTCGGGAAGCGCGACAGGAAGATTTTCCTCTTTTTCGGGCACAATCCCGCATTTGTCGCAGTATAATACCGGTATCGGCGTGCCCCAGTACCTCTGCCTGGATATGAGCCAGTCTTTGAGTTTATACTGTATGGTTTTTTTTCCCATATTCTCTGTTTGCATCCAGTCAGCAACTTTTTCCTTGCCTTCTTCATTGGGCAGGCCGTCGAATTTACCGGAATTTCGCATAACACCGTTCCCTTCATAGGCGTCGTCCATTTTTTCCGGTATTAATTTCTCTTCTTCGGGCTGTATAACAACCCTCATTGGAAGGCTGTATTTTTTCGCGAAATGAAAATCCCTGGAATCATGCGTGGGAACTGCCATAATGGCGCCTGTGCCGTATTCCATGAGCACATAATTCGCTATAAAAACAGGAACCTCTTCGCCGTTGGCCGGGTTCACCGCCTTAACCGAAGTATCTACTCCTTCTTTTTCCATGTTAACCAGGGTCTCGACCGTCCTGTCGAGTTGTTTTACTTTTTCCCTGAAATTTTCAATTTCTTCCTTCTTATTATCGTTAACTTTATTTTTTATCTTTTCGACAAGCGGGTGTTCGGGCGCGAGGACCACATAGGTCGCGCCGAATATTGTATCAGGCCGCGTTGTAAATACAGGTATTTTTTCCCTTTCTTCACCCGTCAGCTCAAAATTTATCTTAACACCGGTGCTCCTCCCTATCCAGTTTTCCTGCATTATTTTTACTTTTTCCGCCCAGTTGAGCTCACAATGCCGGTCAAGAAGCTCCTGCGAATAAGCCGTGGCCTTAAAAAACCATTGCGCCAGCCCTTTCTGCGCCACTTCACAGCCGCACCTCCAGCATTTTCCTTCATGAACCTGCTCATTGGCAAGAACCGTCCCGCATTCTTCGCACCAGTTGACAGAAGAATTTTTCCTGAAGGCGAGCCCTTTTT
>CAZHOD010000018.1:301-12658 GCA_964534075.1 uncultured Spirochaetia bacterium | reverse complement strand
GTGCACGCTCGGCTGATTCCGGGCGCTGAGAATTCCGGCAAGCTTGTGGCAAAAGTCAAGGAAAAGGCAAGGGAGCTTGCCGATTCGGAAAAAGCGGAATGCCTGATAGCGGACGGCCCTCCGGGTATAGGCTGCCCTGCAATAGCGGCAATGTCAGGGGCTGATTTCACTATGATTGTAACGGAACCTACCATGTCAGGGCTGCATGATTTGAAAAGGATACAGGAACTGGCCGAACATTTTAAGGTAAAAAGCGGCGTAATAATAAACAAAGCGGATATTAATGATGAAATAGCGGATGAGATTGAAAAGTACTGTGAAGGCAAAAATATAGCCGTGCTGGGTAAAATGAAATATGACAGCTGCATAAATAAAGCTTTAAACAATAAAAAATTTCCTTACGACGAATGCGCGGAGTTTAAAAATGCCGTGGATAATGTTTTTGAAAAGGCCTGCTCGATAATGGCGGGCCGGTAAAATCCGGCAGCAGCAATGGTGGTAACATATGCCCAGGCCGTACAGAAAAAGGATAGTACGATACAGCGGTGAGCTTTTTTACAAGCCTCAGGGTATCCGTATGGCGGGCCTTGAAAAGGTTATTGTGGGCCCCGATGAGTGCGAAGCGCTGAGGCTCGCCGATTATGAAGGGATGTCGCATGAAGAAGCGGGAAAGCAAATGGGTGTTTCCCGCCAGACCTTCGGAAGGATAATAGAATCGGCCAGAAAAAAAGTCGCTGACGCCATTATAAACGCCAAGGCGTTTTCCATAACAAAAGAGGGCCCCATAGAAATGAAATTTGCTCGTTATAACTGCGCAAGCTGCGGTTACGAATGGAAGGGCGCGATGGAGGGAAGAGTAATATGCCCGTCCTGCAGCGAGTTGGCGACAAAAAGGCGCGGAAGGCACGGCCGGGGGCCCGAGGGAAAAAAAAGATGGAGGAGGTTTTGATATGAATGTGGTTATTCAGGCAAAAAAGGAGGGCGAAGGCGCCCTGGTAGACGAAAGGTTCGGAAGATGCGGGTGTTTCGCTGTTTATGACACGGAAACCGGAAAATTTTCCTGTTTTGAAAACGAATTCAAAAGCGGAGGAGGCGGTGTAGGCGTAAGGGCCGGGCAGTTTGTCGCGGAAAAAGGCGACGTCCTGATAGGAATTAACTTAGGCCCAAATGCTTTTGATACTCTAAAAGCCGCGGGTGTAAAGGTGTACAGCGGCATTGCGGAAAAATCGGTGAAGGAAAACGTGGATGCGTACCTCAAAGGAGAGCTTAAGGAAATAACGTCGAATAATGTCGACAGCCATGACGGCATGGGCTGATATACGTACGAAATACACGCGTAACATTATAAAGGGAGGCGGTTGTGGTAAAAATAACCATAATAACGGATAATTGTGTTAAGGAAAAACACCTCAAAGCTGAATGGGGGTTTGCCGCCCTTGTCGAGGCGCGCGGAAAAACCATACTTTTTGACACAGGAGCGGACGGCGCTGTTCTTACGGGTAATATGAAGGAGATGGGGATAAAAAAACGGTCAATAGATTCGGTTTTTATTTCACACGGCCACTGGGATCACATAGGAGGGCTGAGGGATTTTTTAAAAAACAGGAAGGTGCCGGTTTTTTCCCCGGCCGGGCTGCCGGCCCTGGGAGGCGCGAGGAACACCATCGCGGTCAGCGAACCTGCCGCTTTATATGACGGTATTTATTCCACGGGAACGTTAAAAAATATAGAGCAGTCCATGGTTATACAAGACGGGAAAAATACTGTTGTTATAGCGGGATGTTCCCACCCGGGGGTAAAAACAATTTTAAGCGCCGCGTCGCGTTTCGGCAAACCAAAGGCGCTTGTAGGCGGGCTCCACGGGTTCAAAGATTTTAAAGCGCTTAACGGCCTTAAATACGTTTGCGCGACGCACTGCACCGTTTATAAAGAAGAGATAAAAAAATGTATGAAAAAAGGTTTTATAGGCGGAGGAAGCGGAGCGGTTATTAAAATACTTTAGTACTTTAAAGGGTGTTGAATTGGATAAAAATCAAAAACCTAAAAAACCGGAAGGCATAAAAAATGTTATAGCTGTTGCCAGCGGAAAAGGCGGAGTGGGAAAATCCACTGTGGCCGTGAATCTCGCGTCTGCCCTGGCAGCGAAGGGTATTTCTGCCGGGCTTCTGGACGCGGATATATACGGGCCCAGTGTGCCGAATATAATTGGTGTGAAAGGGGAGCCTGTCGCGGAAAATAAAAAAATAAAGCCAATAATAAAAAACGGTATAAAAATTATGTCAATAGGTTTTATGTTAAAGGAAGAGGACGCGGTGATATGGCGGGGGCCGCTTATGAGCAGCGCCATAAAACAGTTTGTTAATGACGTTGAATGGGGCGGGCTGGATTACCTTGTTGTTGACCTGCCTCCGGGAACCGGGGACGCGTCCATAACACTGGCGCAAATAATGCCTCCGGATGGTGTTATTATTGTAACAACCCCCCAGGCAGTGGCCGCGAAAATAGCGGCAAAAGCAGTATCCCTTTTCAGAAAAATGGATATACCCGTGCTGGGCGCGGTGGAAAATATGAGCAGTTTTACCTGCCCGGAATGCGGGAAAAAAACAAGAATTTTTTCGGAGTCAGGGCGCAGGGAATTTGAGGAAAAAACAGGCATTGAAATCATTACTGATATTCCCGTGGTCGAAAAAATGAACGAAAGCCTTACGAAAGAAAATAAAAATATTATTGAAAAAGAATTCGAAAAAATCGTAAATTACATTCTAAATAAAAAAGGGTAAAAGCGCGGATGTTTTGCCCGTTTTCCTGTTAAATGCCGTTTTTAGGACATATTTTATAGGGGATTTATGTGTATAATGACGTTTTTTTTAAAAAAAGCCTTAAAAAAAAGGTGTTTATACGATATAACTGATGTGAGTTTGTTGTGGATATTTGTGAGTTCTTTATTGCCTGATTAAAGGGGTTTTGAGGTTATTAACATTAAGCACAGTATTCACAAGTTTCATCATACGGTAATTTAATTTCTGCCAAGAAAAAAATTGACGAGCCATTCTATTTATGATATCTTAAATAGAAAGGAGAGTAAAAGCCATGATTAAGAAAGTTATTCCTTCTTCCAAAAAAACCCTTAAAGAAGCTTTAACGTTTGACGATGTTTTGCTTACGCCAAAGAAGTCGGACGTCTTACCCAAAGAAACTGATTTAAGAACCAGGTTTTCAAGGAATATAAACCTGAATATTCCCCTTGTATCCGCTGCTATGGACACTGTGACAGAATCAAAGCTGGCGATAGCCATAGCGCAGGAGGGAGGTATAGGTGTAATACACAAAAATTTTTCGGCAAAGGAACAGGCAAAACAGGTCGACAGGGTAAAAAGGTCGGAAAGCGGAATGATACAGGACCCCATAACGCTCGGCCCGGAATCCACTGTTTTCCAGGCGGCTGAGGCAATGAACAGGCATTCAATTTCCGGATTTCCAATATGCAGGGGAAAAAAACTGGTGGGTATTCTTACAAACAGGGACCTTCGGTTTGTAAAAAATAAAAAGCAGAAAGTTAAAGAACTTATGACTCCGGTTTCCCGCCTCATAACGGCTAAAAACGGTATATCGATAAAAAGGGCCCAGGCAATACTTCATAAAAACAGGATAGAAAAACTTCCGGTTGTAAACAAAAATTTTGAGCTTAAGGGCCTTATCACAATAAAGGACATAGAAAAAAAACTTAAGTTTCCGAACGCGACCAAGGATAAATACGGGCGGCTGATGGTTGCCGCGGCAGTAGGGCCCTCGGAGGACCTGAAGGAACGGGCCGCGCTTTTGATAAAGGCCGGCGTTGACGCGCTTGTAATAGACACTGCCCACGGCCATAATATCAACGTAATTAAAACAGCGGCGGAAATGAAGAAAAAATATAAAGGCATCGATATTATCGCGGGAAACATAGCGACCGCGGAAGCGGCCAGGGATTTAATAAGGGCAGGTGTCGACGGAATCAAGGTTGGGGTCGGCCCGGGGTCGATATGCACGACAAGGGTTGTCGCCGGCATCGGGGTGCCGCAGATTACGGCAATTATGGACTGTCGCAGTGTGGCGAAAGGTTCGCGCGTACCCATAACAGCGGACGGCGGCATAAAATATTCCGGGGAAATAGTAAAGGCAATAGCCGCGGGAGCGGATTCGGTTATGATAGGCAGCCTTTTCGCGGGCACAGAGGAAAGCCCCGGCGAAACCATACTGCTCGAAGGCAGGAGCTTTAAGGTACACAGGGGTATGGGCTCGCTTGCCGCAATGAAGAACCGCGGCGGCAGGGAAAGGTATTTCCAGTGGGAGGAAGAAGAGGATAAACTGGTGCCCGAGGGAATAGAGGGGAGAGTGCCTTATCGCGGCCCGCTTTCCTCGACGGTTCACCAGATGACAGGCGGGCTGCGTTCGGGCATGGGTTACTGTGGTGTCAGGAATATAAAAGAACTTAAAGAAAAAGCGTCTTTTGTAAAAATAACAATAGCCGGGCTCAAGGAAAACCACCCGCACGACATTATTATTACAAATGAAGCGCCCAACTACAGGTTTATGAAATAGGCGGGGCGAAAATGAAAAACAATACCATAATAGTCCTCGATTTTGGGTCGCAGTATACCCAGCTTATAGCAAGAAGGGTGCGCGAGTTCAATGTGTATTCCGAAGTGCACCCTTTTAGCATGAAGATTGGCGAAATTGAGAAGATAAACCCGGCGGGTATAATACTTTCCGGTGGGCCGGCAAGTATTTACGACAAAAAAAAGCCGCTGCCGGACATGAAAATTTTTGATATAGGGATACCCGTGCTGGGGATATGTTACGGGCTGCAGGTGATATCAAAACATTTCGGCGGTAAAATAAAACCGTCGGCTGACAGGGAATACGGTTTTGCCGAGCTTTCTGTTAATAAAAATATGCTTTTAAAAGGCCTGGGAAAAAAAGAAACCGTGTGGATGAGCCACGGCGACAAAATGACAAAAATACCGCCCGGTTTTAAGGGCATAGCCTCGACCCGGAATTCCAAATACGCGGCGATATTTAACCCCGGCGGAAAAGTTTTTGGCGTGCAGTTCCACCCCGAGGTCATACATACAAAAAAAGGTAAAAAGGTAATTTCGAACTTTTTAAGATTTTGCGGGGCAAAAAGGAACTGGACCGCGGAATCATATATCAATACAACGGCCGGGGAAATAAGGAAAAATACAGCGGGCAGGCGTGTTATTTGCGGCGTCTCCGGCGGGGTAGACTCTACTGTAGCCGCAGTACTTCTGAAAAGGGCAATAGGGAAAAGGCTCGTGCCGGTTTTTATAAATAACGGGGTGTTGAGGCTGAACGAGGAAAAAAGGGTGCTCGCTATGTTCAAAAAGCTGGGCATGAAAGTCAGGTATATAAACGCGGAAAAGGAGTTTTTAAGCCGTTTGAAAGGGGTTTCCGACCCGGAAAAGAAAAGGAAGGTTATAGGCAATTATTTCATTAAAGTATTCGAGAATCATACAAAAAAAATGGGCGAATTTTCTTTCCTGGCCCAGGGTACTCTGTACCCGGACCTTATCGAGAGCGTTTCGGTAAAGGGCCCTTCTGTCACCATAAAATCCCACCACAACGTGGGCGGGCTGCCAAAAAAAATGAAACTCAAACTAATAGAACCGCTGAAATTTTTATTTAAGGATGAGGTAAGGGTTATAGGCAGGGAGCTGGGGCTCCCCGAGGAAGTGCTGATGAGGCAGCCTTTTCCCGGGCCCGGCCTGGCTGTAAGGGTGCTGGGAAGCGTTACAAAGCAGAGGCTCGATGTTTTGAGAAGGGCGGATGACATAATAGTAAGTGAAATTAAGGACGCCGGGCTTTATCATATAATATGGCAGGCATTCGGCGTGCTGCTTCCCGTAAAGACCGTGGGCGTTATGGGGGATAAAAGGACATATGAAAACGCGCTTGCTTTCAGGGCGGTTAACTCAAAGGACGGTATGACCGCGGAGTGGGTGAAATTTCCCAATGAACTTTTGACCCGCGTAAGTTCCAGGATAATAAATGAGGTAAAGGGAATAAACCGGGTGGTTTACGATATATCCAACAAACCCCCGGGTACTATTGAATGGGAGTGAAGTAAGGAAAGCAGCAGGTTCTTTTGAAAAAGAGCGAAGAGAGGCAATATTAATGCCTTGTGCCCCGAAGGGGTGCTATTGAATGGGAGTGAAGTAAGGAAAGCAGCAGGTTCTTTTGAAAAAGAGCGAAGAGAGGCAATATTAATGCCTTGTGCCCCGAAGGGGTGCTATTGAATGGGAGTGAAGTAAGGAAAATACAGTTTAAAACTGAAAATTAAAACAGGATTGTTTTTAATGTAAATGGAAATGTTTCAATCCGGAATATGGAATTAAAAAGCAGGAGTTGAATTTTAAATGATTAGTTTCGGGCGGCACATTTGTAATGACTTCAGAATAGCTGTTGAAAAAGAATGGGTCCTTTCAAACAGGAAGGGGAGCTATTCCTCCTCTACCATTCTCAACACAAATACAAGAAAGTATCACGGCCTTTTGGTGGCGAAGTTTCCGGGCATAGACAACAGGGTTGTTGTTTTTCCTTCGCTTGACGAGGACATGGAAAAAGCGGGGAACATCTATCATATTTCCACCCACAAATACAAGGAAACGGTTTACCCGCGTGGTTACTCGATGCTCGAGAGTTTTTCATTCAAAAACGAAGTAGCTACTTTTATTTACCTGATAGATAATGTGCGGCTTAAAAAAGAGATTTTCCTTATGAAAAAATCAAATACGGTTGTGGTGACCTATACCCTGATTACCCCTGACAGCTCCGCTAAATTCCATGTGAAACCCTTTATTGCTTTCAGGGAGGCGGACCATCTTGTGAGGGAAATGCCCATATTCGACCCGGACGTAAATATGGAATCAAACGAAAAAATAAAACTGTCCGCGTACATGAATATACCTGCCGCCTATATTTATAATCCCGACGGGGGTAAAATAAAAATCGAGGGAGTGTGGTACAGGGACTTTTTTTACATAAGGGAACACCAGTCAGGCTATGACGGGGTAGAGGACCTTTATAACATAGGCCAGATAACGCTTGGCCTTGAATACAACAATCCAAAGTCACTTATTTTTTCCACTGAGGACATGGAAAGAGCGGATACGGAAAAAATCAGGAAACAGTTCAATGAAGAAATGGTGGAGATGAAACAAATATGCGCCGATATAGGGGCGTGTGTGGAAGATGAGGAATACAGGATCAATATAAGGCAGCTTATAAACGCGGCGGATTCTTTCGTCGTTAGCGACAATAAAGACAAACCCTATGTTATTGCGGGTTTTCTCTGGCCGCATTATTTATGGTTCAGGGATACTTTCGCTTCCCTGCCCGGGCTTTTTCTTATACTGAAAAAATTCACCGAGGCAAAAGATATACTGCTGGAGTCAGTTAAACACGAAAAAAACGGGCTTTTGCCCCTGAGGATGACAATAGATAAAAATGAGATAAGGTACCCCTCGGTGGATACCACGTTGTGGTTCTTTTACGCGGTTTATAAATACCTGGAATACACCGGGGATTTTTCGCTTGTATCAAAAGATTCGGAATTTTTTAAAAGGCTTACCTGGATAATTCACAAGCATACGGAAGGCACGGAGTTTAATATAAAAAAAGACAGTGACGGCCTCCTTTACGCCGGGTTCCCCGGCCTGCAATTGACCTGGATGGATACCGCGGTAAACGGGGCCCCGGTTACGCCGAGGCAGGGAAAGGCCGTGGAAATAAACGCTTTATGGTACAACGCCGTAAAAACTATGGAATATATTTCGGCTAAAAACGGCGAAATGGAAATGGAAAAATCCTACGGCAGCCTGGCAAAAAAAATAAAAACCAGTTTCAACGAAAAATTCTGGTTCGATGAAGGCGCGTACCTTTATGACTATATTGAAGGCGATTACTTTGACGAAAGCGTAAGGCCAAACCAGGTGCTGGCGCTGAGCCTTCCGTTCGCGGTGGTTACGTCCCCGGAAAAAAAGAAAAAAGTTATAAATACCGTGATAAAGGAGCTTTATACTTCGTTCGGGTTGAGGACACTTTCAAATATGAACGTAAATTTTAAGTCCGGTTACTCCGGAGACCAGGCAGCCAGGGAGCAGGCAGCGCACCAGGGGACCGTATGGGCATGGACCGTGGGGCATTTTGTAACCGCCTATTTCAGGGCGTACGGTAAAAATAAAGAAAGCTACAGGTTCGTGGAAACTGTATATGAGCCGTTTTTTGAGCACCTGAAAAACGCCGGCCTCGGCACCATATCCGAGATGTATGACGGGAACTTTCCTTATACGGCGAGGGGCAGGATTTCGCACGGCTGGGCTGTCGCGGAGATAGTAAGGTCCTATTACGAGGATTTTCTGGAACCCAATGAAAAAAAATAAGGCCGTGGCCATAACCGCGGGAACAAGGAAAAATTCGAATTCCGCTGCCGCGGCGCGGTATTTTTGCTCGGCGGCGGAGGAAAAAAATTATTCCGCCGAGGCCGTAAACGTAAATAATCTGGAAATCGCGCCTTGTTCCGCGTGCGGGGCCTGCGGGAAAAAATTAAAATGCAAAATCAGGGATGATGCCGGGTTTTTGATGAAAAAAGTGGAGGGGGCGGATATAGTCATAGTAGCCTCACCAATATACTTTACCGGAGTGCCCTCGCCGTTAAAGGCGTTTATAGACAGGAACCAGGTTAAATGGCGAGGGTATAAAAAAAACAGGGGTAAAAAAAAGAAAAAAGGCAAAAAAGGAGTCGTAATACTTACAGCGGGTGAAGAGAAACCGGGTTATTTTAAACCGGCTGAAAGTGAAATAAAATCTTTTTTCGCGGTGAATAATATAAAAACCACGGCAGTTTTGAGATTCGGAGGCATGGATCCACAGGGTGAAATAAAGAAAAAGAAATATTTAAACAGGATAAAAAAAGCCGCGGAAAAAGCGGCGGTGGGCTGAATATGGCGGGATTTAAGGTAATAAAGGAAAACATCGAACCGTTCCTTAATTTTATTTCGTTTGAAAAGGGCCTGTCTCAAAATACGCTGGACGCTTACTCCGGTGATTTAAAAAGGTTCGCCGCGTACGCTGAAAAAAGGCGCGCGGAGGAAATAGACCCCGACACCATACTCGATTATATATACGGGCTCAAAAATAAAGGTTATTCAGAGCCGGCCATAGCCAGGGCGCTTACCGCTGTAAAGGGGTTTTTTATTTTTCTTTCCAGGGGCAATAAAACAGAGAGCAACCCTTTTGAGAACATGGAAGCGTTTAAACTGCACAAAAAAATACCGTCGGTTTTAAGCGAAAAAGATATTGAAAAAATGCTATCCGCTCCCGATGTTTCCAAAAATACCGGTGTAAGGGACAGGGCCATGCTGGAACTTTTTTATTCGGCGGGGATCAGGGTTTCCGAACTTGTGAATATTGAAATTACAGATATTAATCTCGAGGAAAAAGTAATAAGGTGTTTTGGCAAAGGGGCAAAGGAGCGGCTTGTGCCCGTGGGGTATTATGTCGCGGAAACCATAAGCGATTACCTTTTGCGCAGGGACGAGCTGAAAAAAGATTTTTCCCCTTATCTTTTCCTTACAAGAAACGGGAAAAAGTTCACCAGGCAGGGGGTATGGAAAATGGTGAAAAATTACGCCAAAAAAGCCGGGGTGAATAAAAATATTTACCCTCACATTTTCCGGCACTCTTTTGCCACGCATCTTCTAGCGGGCGGGGCAAACCTGCGGTCGGTTCAGGAAATGCTGGGGCACGCTGATATTTCCACAACGCAGATTTATACGCACGTGGACCGCTCCCGGCTTAAGGATATACATAAAAAATTCCATCCAAGGGGATGATGAAAAAGATTGGCGGTTAATGGCTGATGGCCGGATATTTGAAGGATTCAGGGTTCGGTAAAAACAACAAAAATTTTTTTATTATTACAGGCCTGGTTACGCTTGCCGCCATCGGGCTGGTTTATATGATATCCGGGTTAATTGACCCCGGAAAAAAGAAAAGCGGGTGGGAAAGTTTCAGCGCCTCGGTGACAAAAGTTTATGACGGGGACACGGTTAAATTACTGAGCGGGATGAAGGTTCGGCTGCTGGGAATCGACGCGCCTGAAATACACCATCCGGATATGCCGGTTCAAAAATACGGTTATAAAGCGTATTATTATCTTAAAAACAGAATACTTGGCAAAACCTGTAAAATCGAGTACAATACAGATGAAAAATACGACAAATACGGAAGGCTGCTGGCGTATATTTACCTTGACGGCGTGTTTATTAACGGGGAACTCGTTGAAAAAGGCTTTGCCTACATATATAACAGGTCAGAACGGAAAAAATCAAATGAACTGCGAAGGCTCGAGCAAAAAGCCAGGGATGATAATAAGGGTATCTGGAAAAAATAATAAAACCGGCTTAAAATAAAACAAACCGCGGAGGGATGTTATGAACGAAAAAACAAAGGAATTCACAATAAAAACCGCGGTAATAACCCTGTGCGCCCTTATAGTTTTGTTTTTTATTAAAATATGGATAATCACCCCGCTGTCCGGAGGGGGGACAGGTAAAGGCTACGCGGCACAGGGCGGCGGGGGTTATGAAACCGGCGGCGGGTTCGCGAAAAAGGAAAAAATAAAGATTAACTGGAAGGACGCGGGCAGCCACCTTGGTAAATACGTGGTTGTTTCCGGGAAAATAGTGGCCAGTTATAAAAATGAAAAAGTTTGTTTTCTTAATTTTCACGAGGATTTCAGGAACCACCTTTCCCTGGTTATTTTCGCGGATGATTTTAAAAAATTTCCGGATAACCCGGATAAATATTATCTTAACAAAAACGTTACAGTCGAAGGAAGGGTGAAGCATTATAAGGGCCGGCCCGAAATAATATTTAATTCCCGGGAGCAGATAAAAATAAAATAAGGAGAGGTGGAGGGATAATGAGAAAAATTTTTGTTTTGATACCCGCGGTTTTGATTTTTTTGCCCGCTGCCGCGGCTTCTTTTACGGGCCCTGAGTTTCGCGGGCACCAGTGGGTGCGTTATTCTTTTGAATACAACGGCCGGGTGCCCGGAGAAAACAGCCTGAAGCTCCCGCGTACTTATTTGCGGTGGGATTTTAAGGATGTTGCCGAAAATATTTCCGGAAAAATTACCGTTGAAATATCCGGAAATAACAGTAATGAAGAATCAGGCCGGGGAGTATGGCTTGAAAAAGGGTATTTTGAAGTGAGCGGACTTCCGGCGCCGGGAGGCGCGGCCGTAAATTTCAGGGCCGGGGTTCAGCCTGTTTATTTCGGCACGCTGGATGTCTGGGATTACCCGCTTATTGAAGGGCCGTTTGAGGAAAGCGCGGGGTTTATGGACAGGGCGGATCTGGGAGCGGCGCTTGTGGGAACCGCGGTGGAATCCCTTATGAAATACGAAATAGGGGTTTATAACGGTTCGGGCTACAGGCATATAGACGGCGATGAATATAAAAATATCATAGGCAGCCTGCAGTTTAACCTTCTGGGAGTGATGTTTTTCAGGATTTCGCTGGCGGATAACAATGAAATGCGCGGGGATTCGTATATTTTTGCTTTTGAAACCGAAAAGATAAAAGGATACTGCGATTATTTGAGGGGAGCAGAGAAAAGTACTGCCGACGGAGAAAATGGTGGATCCGGCGTTTTTGAAAACGGGTCATTTTATTTTGGCGCTTCGGTTCTTGAAAATTTTTGGATTAATTTCAGGTTTGACAACATGGACCCCGATACAGGGTCAGCGGGCAATATTACAAAAAAATATATCTCCGGGATACGGTATATATTTTCCGATAAAATGGAGCTGCAGATAAATTATACACTGGAAAAAAGTTACGGTGAAATAAACAGGAATTTATGGGAGGCACAGGCCCGGTGGGGGTGGTAATCAGGCTGAAAGGTTAAAACCGAAAACTGAAAATTAAAGATTAAAACTAAGCCGGGTGGTTTAATATTTCGTGTTTCAGGTACAGGTTGAGGTAAAAGGGGAAACAGTAAAATTTAACGAAAAATTAACATAATATTAACCGGAATTTCAGTGGTTTGCGTTAAGCTTCAATAAAAAAGGAGAAAACTCAAGATGGAAGAACTCATAGCGGTTGTTGACGACGAGGAAGACATAAGGGAACTCGTTTTAATTAATCTGAAAAAATCCGGCTATAGGGCGAAAGAATTCTCCGGCGGCAAACCTCTTTTAAAATTCCTGAAAAAAACACGCCCGGACCTTATAGTGCTGGATATTATGATGCCGGAGCAGGACGGTATAGACGTGTGCAGGATAATAAAAAG
>CAZHOD010000018.1:0-291 GCA_964534075.1 uncultured Spirochaetia bacterium | reverse complement strand
CCGATCTAACGAAGAAGGCATCAGGGCGTGGATAATAAAAAGCGATGAAAGATACGCGGATATACCCGTGATAATGCTCACCGCGAAAACAGAGGAGACAGACAAAGTGCTGGGCCTGGAAATAGGGGCGGATGATTATGTTACAAAGCCTTTTTCGCCCCGGGAGCTCGCCGCCCGTGTAAAAGCGGTTCTCAGGAGAAAGGGCAAAAAAGAAAGCGCGAAAACAATAAAAGCCGGGGATATAAAAATAGACCTGCGTAAATACGAAGTTAGCGTAAAGTCGAAAAAAAT
>CAZHOD010000017.1:0-13626 GCA_964534075.1 uncultured Spirochaetia bacterium | reverse complement strand
TTCTACCGAATCTCCGCAGGATGCTACATCAATATTTACGCATTGAGAAACATATTGTTTTCCTTCTTTCCATACCACAACATCTATTTCTTTCACAGTATCACCTCCTTATTGTCTATTTATTCCTGAATAAATTATACTATTTAATTTTATCATTTTCAACTATTCCTTTTCTTTATCCTTTTTCTTTTGTACGGCGTACGCGAGTTTGACTGATGTTCCGTCTATATCTGTATCAATATATTCAGGGTCAGCGTAAAAGGCCTTTTCCCTGCCCTCAGTCCGTAAGGTAAATCCCGCTATTTCCCGCGATTATTGACAATTGCATAATAAATGTCATATAATATGGGCAAAGGAGGTGGCCCATATGAGACCGCTTGGAAGTGCTGCAAAGTTAGAGGAAAGGCGCATGAACGCGATAAAATTGCTAAAGAAAAAGAAAGGACCAGTCGAAGTCGCAAGACAAGTTGGAGCAGAGTATCGTTCAGTACGTCGTTGGTATATAGCATATCAAAAGAATGGGGAAGCGGCATGAGAGACCGGGGACGGACCTTGAGTTGAGAGTTGACATCGTCACCCAGCTTCTTTCTCGCTGAAATAGAAGCGCCTGACTGCGCTTACTTCTTTTTCAAGCTTTCTATCTTTGCTCATTTCCACCGTCATTTTATCCCGTATTTTCCCTATCCCGCTGCTATGCAAGCCATTCAACAACCGGGCTATTTCCGTGTTTTTTAGGCCGGCGTCCTTTATCAGCAAATATATCAAAACTCTTTTAGCACCATTCCATTTTCCCTTTTTACCGGTTAATTTATCCGTTGGTATATTATAATATCCGCTGACTGCTTTTGCAATACTTTCAAATGAATAATAGTTTCTCAGCTTCCATCTGTGGGCTATGTCAACAGGCAATTTCTTGCCTTTCAATAAAAGCTTTATTTTTCTCACATAATCCGGCGAGCCGAGTATCTGCATGCCGTAGTACCCCACTATATCCCCGTCTCTGTCCCGATATGACGCCTCGCTCATGAATTTTTCATATTTTTTTACAGCTTCCGCACGCTCCGCTGAAAACAACGAAAGCACATCCGGAATTTGCGCAACCCCGCGTTCCTCACCTCCAGCATACTGAAAGTGGCTGCTCCAGAGATGGTCTTGAAGCGATTCAACCATTCCTGCCCTTATCGGGTTCATGTGAATATATCGCAATTCCTCAAGAGTACCCCACTTAAACTCTACAAGCACGTGTTTAAATCTGCCCTGCACCAGATGTCCGACCCTCTTATATTTTCTATTAAAATAGACACAATACCTGGTGTTTATACAACGCATGATTTCAGAAAGATTGGAGATTTTTACTCTCAAAAGAAGGTGGTAATGATTGCTCATCAAAACGAAGGCATATACTTTGTATTCATATCTTTCCTGTGTTTCACGCAGCACTTTTAAGAAAAAATCCCGATCCTGTTTGTCACGGAATATGTTTTGCCTCTCGTTACCCCTGGTCATAACGTGATATACCGCATCCGGCAACACTATACGAATTTGTCTGCTCATCTCTGGCCCCTCTATATTTTTTTACTTCTTTTACATTTCCCAACTAACTCAATATACCATTTTAGCCACTTGGACTCAACTTTTTTCTCAACTCAAGGTCCGTCCCCTATTATACTTCTATTGTATGGACAAGACACCCGGCTTGCCCGCCTTGGCAGGTTCGGGGCGGCACGGTGTCCGCCCCCTACGTCTTCTCGTTGGAGCCTTGTAGGGGCAAGACACCCGGCTTGCCCGCCTTGGCAGGTTCGGGGCAGCGTGGTATCTGCCCCCCTACATTTTCTCGTTGGAACCTTGTAGGGGCAAGCCCAAACTTCTATTATATGTCATTATAAAACCCGGTACGTCAGCAAATGATAGTGTTTGCTCATTAGAACATAAGCAAAAACCCTATAATTGTATTTGTCCTTTGCTTCGCCAACTATTTTCAACAGCTTTTTTCTGTCTATATCGTCCCTGAATATATTCTTTCTTTCATTTCCCCGCGAAGTCACGTGATACACCGCACCTGGAAACAATATCCTCAATTGTCTGCCCATTAAACCGCCTCTTTTACTTTTTATTTCCTTAAAGACATTAAAGACAGCTTATCAAACAGGATCAAGTTCATCAAGTAGCACTTCGAGGTCTGACCCCTTCTCTCCTTCCAATAAATAAAATGGTTTCGCCTTGGTTCGTGTTTTACCCTATAATTCCCTTGACAACTGTTCTATAATTTGATACACTTGTATTAAAAATTGCTACAGGAGCGGCCATGCAAAACAAAATATTAAAGGCTTTGTTTTCCTCCGGATCCAGGGTTGATATACTCTCTTACTTTTTCCTGAACCCCGGCGTTTCTTTTTATGCCCGGCAAATGGAAAAACTTTTAAAAAAACCCGTAAGCCAGATACGCCGCGAGCTTATAAACCTTGAGTCTGCAGGCGTCCTTACCTCCCTTCACGACGGCAGCCAGAAAAAATACTCCCTTAACATATCCCTTCCCATATATGATGACTTAAAAAACATCTTTTTAAAATCATTGGGTGCAAACGCTCTTTTTAAACCCGGGCTTTATAAAATCAAAGGTTTAAAGCTTGCCTTTATATACGGGTCCTACGCGGACGGTACTGCCGGCGCAAAAAGTGACATTGACTTAATGCTTGCCGGCGCGCTTTCTGAAAAAGACGCCCTCCCCTATGTGTCCGCGCTCGAAAAGTCTTTAAAGCGCCCGGTTAACCCGTCCATATATTCCGTGCCTGAAATAAAAAAGCGGCTGGCTAAAAATGATAATTTTATTAAAACTGTCTTTAACGGGCCTAAAATTGTTTTAAAGGGGAATGTGAATGAAATACTCGGAGCTGATTAAACAAAATAGAATCAAGGCAGGCAAGTTTTCGCCTGAGCAGGTAAAGCAGTGCGTTGAGATAGCAAACCGAGATACCGCGACATCAAAATCGCTTCAAAAAGAAAACACTGACTGGGCCTATAATATCGCGTATAACGCCATGCTCCAGGCAGGCAGAGCTTTTATGTTCTCAAAAGGATACCGCCCTTCCGGAGAGGCGCAGCACGCCGCTGTTATTGAATTCCTGCGGTTGGCTCTTGATAAGAGCTTTAAGGAAAAACTTGATGTAATGGATATTATGAGGCGCAAACGGAACAAGGCTGTGTATGATTCCGCGGGACTTGTATCTGAAACAGAGGTAAAAGACGCGGTTAAAAATGCCGGCGAATTTGTCGCCGCAGTTTTAGATGTGCTATAGAAAGCCAAATCATTTCGCCTTATCTAACAGGCCGGCTCGTTACAAAACATTGTATTTCCGCGCGCGCTTCCCTGCACTGCTGCTGTTGGCAAGACCCGCCGGATATCACCGGAAATTGAGAATAACATTTTAAAGAGTTGGCGAAGAAAAAATTAATAACCGATGACGGCATGCCAATCAATACATATAATTATAGCTGCATTAATTTTTACCGTCTTCCCTGTTGTTTTGGCCGGACATACATGCGTACACCTGCCCTGTCAAGCCTGTCTATCCCGTCATAAAAGATCAGTACTTTTTTGTAACCCGCGTTATAGAGTTTTTTTGCGGTTTTTTTTATCCTGCTGTTAAACCATCCCCTGCCTGTCACCACAACGGGTTTTTGGCTGAGCCAGTTTGAATATGCGGCCAGCTTTTTATCAAACTCGTCATAAGGCAGGGATATACACCTGTAAAGTCTTTTTTTGCTGTACTCCCGGGCGCTGTCCACATCAAGAAAATTAACAAGGTTGTATTCATACAAATATTTTGCTTCTTCATCGCTGATTTTCAGTATTTTAGCCGCTGACTCCGCTTCATCAAGAAGCCTTTTGATTTTCTCAGGCAGCTCAAACGCTTCCACAGGGTAATTTGCCTGCGTCCACTCGTTCCATCCGCCGAAAAATATAAGCACGTTTCTATAGCCTGCTTCAAAAAGTTTATACGCGGTCTTATCAGACAGATGGCAGCCAACACCGTGACAGTAGGATACAAGTATTTTTCCCTTAAGCTTATCTCCCAGTTTCCGGATTGACTGCTCCGCGCTTCCCACGGGTATTGAAACAGCCCCCTTTATATGCGATTGAATGTATTCGCCTTTTGACCTCGCGTCCACAAACAGGACATCAGCGTGAGCAACAAGGTACCGCGCTTCGTCAAGGTGTATTTTAAAAATTTCTTCCTTTGACCCCGCGGGCTGAAACAGCTTTTTATACTTTTCAGGGACGCTGTCACCGCTTAAATCTCTTTCCGCTTTTATGCCCGCCGATAAAAAAAATGATAATACAATAGAAGCAATAATCATACCTCCCTGCCTTTTGTTCATATTCTCATTCCTCCTTTTTAAAAAATTCCTTTACTTTATCTTAATATTCATCCCTAACATACTTTTTTGACCGATCCTGCCGCGCTTATCCTTGTAAGTGGAATCCTTCAGCAGCACACTTCCTTTTTTCCGCCCGCCTTTGACAACAATACCGCGGCGGCGCAGCCCGGCCCCGCGTCAACCTTTATCGCGCCAAACGCGCAGTTTTTCATGCATGCTCCGCATTCAATACATTTGCTCTTATCTATCACTTTTGCTTTCTTCCCTTCCATTTGAAAAATCCTGCGCGGGCATACTATTACACACATTTTACAGCCCGTACATCTATCCGCGTCATATTCAAGTGTATTTAAGCCAAGGTATTTTAATTCCATTTAATTGCCCCCTTCATTATAAAATCCGCAATCTGCAGCCCCAGCCCAATAACAGCCGCTATTACAATCGGCGGTACTGATACGGCTGTTTCCTTTCTGACTCCGGTAAGCGACGTAAACGTTGTTGCACCTGTATAGTTCATAAACACAAACGCTGATATGGAAGATGTCATGAGTATGATTGAGGCTTTGGACAGCGGGGTCAGGGACGGAACAAGCAATACAAATAAACCAGAAGCAATCAACCCGGCGAAAGCGCCCTTTATTGAGAACATCTTTCCCGGCAATACGGGAAACAGTACAGCGGGGATTACCGTAGCAGATAAAACCATAACAAACATAGCAGCAACAAAATATGAAGCCGCTGAAAATCCCGCTGTTACAGAAAATCCGGTTTTGGTAAAACCTGCCGCCAATATGGCTAATGCCGACATACCAAAAAATAACTGCATTGCTGTTTTAAATTCTATTCCAAGCACCTCAATGCGTTTTTTAAGCCCAAACGCCACAGTCCTCTGTTCTTCCGAGGCTTTCATGCCGTTATCAAGAAATTCCTTTATATCTTTTGCTTCAACAGGCCCGAACACCACACTAAATTTAGCATATTGTTTTACTAAATGCGCGGCTATTCCCGGAGCACCAAGCTGCGGGACAATGATTTTTCTGTGGCTGACTATCTTATGCAGATGTACTGTCAGTATTCTTTTTACCATTTCAAATGTGCCGAAAGTCCCTTTACCTGCGGCGCACCAGACATTCACGCCCTTAGTGTCCAGCACAAGTATCCAGGCGTTTATTCCCTTCAGCTCCCTGCGAAGGACATCAAATGACATTTTGTAATTCGCGGAAACAAGCACGGACGAATTTTTATCCGGTTTTCCCACGGCATAAAGCCCCGGGCTTACAGCATATGAGTTCCTGTTGATGCCGAGCCTTGCCAGCATGTTGCCAAGAATATCCTTCACGGTCAGCGAAACAGGAACGGTTGGTATTTCACCGGCATCTGTTTTTATATGCCCGGCCACATTTAACCCTTCAAATTTCACTATTTCCTTCGTACCGCCGCAGCAGGACGGGACACCCGGCTCTGAAGGGCCGCTGCAAGGAGAACTTTTTTTATCCGGTATATTTTTTTCAACTTCAACTGTTTTCATCAACAAACCTCTTTATATCGTTTTCAATCTCATCCCTAATTTTACTTATAACATCCAACTTTTCTTCCTCAGTCCCTTCTGCCTTTGACGGGTCCGCGTAACTTTTGTGTATCCTTATCCCTTTACCCGGAAAGACAGGGCAGCGTTCCGCAGCCTCGGCGTCGCATACGGTTACAACATAATCATAGCTTTTGCCCTGCTTTACAAAATCAAACACGCTTTTTGTTTTATTCCCGGAAATATCAATACCTGCTTCTGCCATAACTTTTACAACAAGCGGATTCAGTTTTCCCGGCTCTATACCGGCGCTTTCAGCAGTAAAGCGTTCCCCGCCGTATTTATTCAGAAAAGCTTCTGCCATCTGGCTCCTTGCGCTGTTGTGAATGCATACAAATAATACTTTTTTCATTAGGCAAACCTCCGTTTATCAACCGCAGCAGGAAGAACCGCTCTCCTGCAGCCCTTTGATTTTAAATTCGCCTTCCGCGCAGTCAATTTCAGCGTTTGAAAGAGCGTCGTTAGTTTCAGGGTCTATAAATATGTTTACATCTTCGATTTTTACAAGCTTGTCCCCGGGTTTACCTTTGTCAGCGCCAATCATCAGCATTGTGCTGCAGCAGCTTTTTATCGCGAAAATCTTGATTGAATCTTTGCCATCGTCTTTCATCATTTTTTTAAACTGTTTTACTGTTTCATCCGTGAATTTCATGTTTTTCTCCTTTTTTCAGGCGGTTTCTCCGCCAGTATGTTTTCTTGCTAATTGTTCCATGTCCTTTGCCGGCCTTTGTTTAATCATTTTCGCAAGTTCAACAGCTTCCTTTATATCTTCCGGCGCGCAGCCTGCTTCCTCAGCCTGCTTGTGATGATATATAAAACATGGCATGCAGTTACAGGCCACAGCCGCCGCCACAGCGGCGAGTTCTTTTGTTTTATTATCCATTTGAATCTCCTTCTTTCACCTTAAACAACCCCTTCATTTTAAAGGCCGCGCTGACAAGCAAAACCAGCACCGGAACTTCCACAAGCGGGCCTATTATGGTGGCAAACGCCTGGTGAGAAGCTATGCCGAACAGACCTATGGCAACAGCTATCGCGAGTTCAAAATCATTGGACGCCGCGGTAAATGACACCGCAACTGTCTGCTTGTAATCCGCGCCTATCTTTTTCGCTATAAAAAAGGTCACAAACCACATAAAAACAAAATAAACTGCCATGGGCAGCGCCACTATCAGCACATCAAACGGTTTTTTTATGATATACTCGCCTTTCATTGAAAACATAATTATAATTGTGAAAAGCAGCGCTATAAGGGTAACCGGGCTTATTTTGGGTATGAACTTTGACTCATACCACTCTTCGCCTTTTATTTTTATAAGCGAATACCTTGTGGCAATACCCGCGAAAAACGGTATCCCCAGATAGATAAGCACCACCTGCGCGGTTTTCCACATTGATATTGAAAGCTCCATCCCTTTTGTCAGCCCCAAAACATCCAGAAGAAAAGATATAAAGAACCATATATAAACAGCGTAAAACAAAACCTGCATAAGGGCATTAAAAGCCACAAGGCCTATTCCCAGTTCGCGGTCCCCTTTTGCCAGGTCGTTCCATACAATTACCATCGCAATGCAGCGCGCAAGGCCTACAAGAATAACCCCTATCATATATTCAGGGTAATCCCGTAAAAACAGGATTGCCAGCCCGAACATTACAAATGGGCCTATTATCCAGTTCTGAAGCAGGGAAAAAGCCAGAAGTTTTTTATTCCTGAAAATTGTCCCCATTTTTTCATATTTTACCTTAGCAAGCGGCGGGTACATCATGAGTATAAGCCCTATGGCTATAGGTATTGATGTGGCACCAACCTGCATGGATGCTATGCCTTCTGCGAACTGCGGCCATACATACCCCAGCACAATACCGATGCCTATCGCCAGAAAAATCCAAAGCGTTAAATACCTGTCCACAAATGACAATTTTTTTACCTGTTCCATATTTACTCTCCTTTGCACTTGTTTTTATTATATCCGGCAAGCCTCTTCAAATCCGCCCGCGCAACACTTTCCTTTTTTATCCCTTTGACAATAACCTGCAGCAGTTCATATCCCTGATTTTCAGCGCTTTTATTGATACTGTAATACACCCACTGCGCCTTCCTTTTATCATTGATTATGCCCGCTTCCTTTAAAATTCGCAGGGCCTTTGAAATCGCGGACTGCTTCATGTTTATGGCCGACATAATCTCACAAACGCACAGTTCTCCCTTCGCAAAAAGCAGCGCGGCTATACGGAGTCTTGTCTCATCGCCAAGAGCCTTTAACGCCTTAATTTTACTCTTCACCGTTCACCTCCCCGGAAATATAAAAAAATCACTGTAAAACTTATTCATCTGGTTGTTATCGGATATTTATGTTCAGTCCACTTCGGCCAACCGCCAAAAAATATTGCAATATTTCTGTACCCTGCTTCATACAATTTCAAAGCGGTTTTATCCGCAAGATGGCAGCCTGTTCCATGACAATACGTTACAAGAATTTTATTATTTAATTTTCTTTTTAACCTTTCCAGCTCATCAGGGGTTGCGGACGGAGGCAGCAACACAGCCCCTTTTACATGGCTTTCTTCATATTCAGCAGGGGATCTTGCGTCCACAAAAACAGCCTTCCCGCTGTCAAAAAGATATTTCGCTTCTACAAAATCTATCTTATAAATTTCTTCTTTTGCATCAATAGCGGTAAACAGATAGGAGTAATTCCCGGTTTTTGCCGCCTCAGCCATTTTTGCGCCTATATCAGCCAGATGCTGCTGATGTTCGGTAAGCTGCCCGGGCTGATTTTGCGAAGCTGAAGGATTTGTTTTTTGATTACCACCCGCAGGCTCAGGGGCTTTCACAACTACGGGCACAGGGGCATTATCATTTACCACAGGCCGTGAACTTTGCGCGTGTACTGATTTTTGTTTATTTAAAGCGGACTTCAGCGGTTCCGACAACACAATGCCGGCCATAAACGCAATTAACGCAATAAAAAACAGGGTATTTGGCGTTATTTTTTTTGCAGATACTCTATCCTGTCTGTTGCTTTTCTCAAATCTATCCGCCATCACAATCACCTCAAATACGATTTACATCTATCCTTATATGAACATATAGTAATATACAAAACAGGTTTTGTCAAGCATATATTTTATACGGTGGATATTCATGCCGCTAATAGAATATTTCACAGCATAGTGCGTGGATTCATATTGTAACGGCAGGAAGTCAGCGTGGCCGGTAAAAATCCCGGCGGCATCGGGAATAGAACCGCACTTATCTTAGAAGCCCTTTAAAATTCTCCAGGTTGAGCAGCTCTGCTTCCTTTGGTTCCTTTAAAAATTTCGTGACATCGCTTTTTACCGTTTTAAAATCGAGTTTTTCCAGCCTTTCTAAAAGCAGTTCCGCCAGATTTTCCTTTGAAATGTTAATTTCCTTCTTTTGCGTCTGCCTTGCCGCGTTGTTCAACTGCTCATAGTTGGGAACAGTTTTTTTAGTCAGATACCACATCAGGTCATAATAATCCCTTGCCTTTGTGTAGCTTCTGTACAGGCAGGCATGGAGCTTGCCCGCGAACAGCGAGCCCGGATCATAATGATTTACCTGAAAAATATAGAACCTGTTCAGCAGTGAAGTCTCCGTCTTAAAGCCTGCCGGCGGGTTCATGTCAATTTCAATCTTGACGGCAATGTTCTCGGATTTCATCGGGCTTAAGCCCGCATCGTGAAGGAGCCCGGGGAATTTATAAAAAGCATACTTTACAGCCTGTCTGCCTCCGGTTTTTGCCTTATAGTCGATTCCCGCCCTGTTAAAATCAGTCTTTAACCCGTCGCTCAGAGCGCCAAAATCAAAACCCCTGTTGTTTGAAAGAGAAAAGTCAAGGTCCTCCGAAAACCTGTTCAGGCCGTAAATAATCCTGAGCGCGGTACCGCCAACAAAGGAAATATTGCGAAACGCCCCCCTGTCGGCAATCATCTTGAGAATCATGATCTGCAGATTTTCCCGGAGGACATTTACTTTTTCCTCCGCCGGAGCAGCCCTGTCCAGCCCTGTTAAAATTATTTCATTCATTTGTCCCCCCATTTGAACGCATCCGCGAGAATCTCCCTGCACCCGGCAGGATATTTGAGTGAATATTCAAGATATTTACGTCTGTTTAAGGAACCCAAATTCTGCACCCTGTTGCTTTTAATGAATTTTTTAATGTTTTCTCCGTCTTTTTTTCTCCTGCAATATCTGAGATAAATGAAATCCAGAATTGCCTTTTCCGGTTCAGCGGCGACAACGGGCATGTCATTCCCGTCTTTTAAAATTTTGAACCCGAAATATAAAGGCTTTTTCACCGTCGAATAACTAAAGCTGCCGAAACGGTTCTTAAAAACAACGGTTTTTGCGGTTGATACCGACGTTACTTCATATGCAGTCTCAGGAATGAGCCCGTAATGAAACATGGCGTATTCCAGGCTGACATATGATGATGTATAAAGGTTGTTGGCAATAAACATCGCTGAAAGCCCGGTTTTTCTGTCATTTTCGTTCAGCGCGTAAAGATTGTTCTTCAGGCGGTAAAGGTATCCCTTCCTGACCCACTTGTTGATATTGCTTCGCAGGGACACAGGGTTTGAGGCAAGCCCTTCAATGCTTGAAATATTGATGATAGGCGTATTCTGGTAGCTGTTTTTGAATTCAATATAATTCATTTCTGAAAACATCCTTTTTTTGCTGTTTTTAGAAATATAGTATATTTTAGCCGTTTAGTCAAGTATAAAATATATTTTTGTATGAAACTGTCATTTTTTGACAGTATTGAGCAAATAAATTACCATATTTTCATATTGATTATATGGAATTAATTGTGATAATCGAAATATCCGGCTTCGCAGGGTGGAATGCCCCTGCCATCCGCGAAACCGGCTTCAAAATAGACGTTATGGTTATTTCAGGTAAAACCTGCATGGTATAGTTCGATAGCTGCTTCATTCTGAATTATCAGAAACGAAATTTTTAGGAATTATCTACATTCAAGGTTTATCCCTGATTTTCAGCGCTTTTATTAATACTGTAATACACCCACTGTGCTGGGCTGGGAGGTGTCTAAGAGCTTAAGCAGCGATTTCTGCAGGGAGGTGATGAAAAAAGCGTTAAGGCGGGCGTGTCCTGAGTATTTTAATTCGGATCAGGGATCGCAGTACACGGACAATAAGTTCATTGAAACTCTGCAAGATAAAGGAATAAAGATAAGCATGGACGGCAAGGGCCGGGCGCTTGATAACATAATATCCGAAAGGGCGTGGAGGAGCTATAAATACGAGGAAGTATACCTCAAATCCTACAGCGGGTTTGAGGAATGCAAAAGAGAGGCGGATAAATACTTCCGTTTCTTCAACAACGAGCGTTTCCATCAATCCTTGGGGTACAAGGTTCCGGCAGAAGTATATTTCGGATCAGAAGCAATCAGGAAGGCGGGCTGAGACCTAACTTATTTCCTGATATTTTTTGTCTTGACAAACTAGACCGTCTTAATGGTCACCATTGGTATATTTATTTTTTTTGAAAATTCACGCATTTTATTTTCTATTTGCTTTAATACAACGATTTTTTTGGTTGCTGTACTGTCTTCTGTTATGATTTTCAGCAGATAAACAGATAATGAAAAATCAAAAATTTATTTTACAAACTTCTGACCCCATTGCAGCCCAAAAAGTATTTGGAGCAATCCAGTCAATTCCATATAATGCAAATCCCAAATAATAAATTGCGCATATGGAACCAGATGTATCCATTTTATAAATATAACCATAACTATAAGTATAATCTAAAGATGAAAGCCACAGGTAACCATCACCATATGTTATACCCCAATAATAACCGCTATTTACAGGTGCAGGCACTTGAAAGCCGCCTAAAGAAGTACCGCTCGTTGTATATTTTACACATTGCCAATTAAAAGAAGTATCTGTATACAAAACCCAAACATATGTCCCATCAAAACCAATTCTAAAATAATTTTCTGTAGTAATAGGTATTGTAATATTTGCTTTTGCAGTTCCTGTTATATTATTACTATCTTTTGCAATAATATATGCATTACCCAAAAACGTATAGGAATACCAAATCCAATTATTAGTTTTATCTTTAGTCATGCCACTTATCATTGGAGAACCCGTTGAAAAGAGTTCAGTTCCAGAAGTGTTATACTTTTTAAAATATGAACATTCACTCATTTCAGATACCCATATATTTTTATCCTTGTCTTCAGCAACCGCTGAAGTTGCTGAACCTCCTGCCGAGCAAGTATCAACAGCAAAACATGTTTTAGTAATTTGTGCTGAAATGTTAACAGGGGTCAGGCTTGGAACAGGCGTATCAGCTGGTGTGTTTGTAGGTATGGGTACCAGCTCAGCCGGATTTTTTTTCTTAGCGCATCCATTTACATTAATAATTAAAAAACCAGTAATAATAAACAATGACGATATTATAAATAATTTTTTCACTTAAACCACCTCTCTATTACAGGGTTATAGTAGTCCTTGTTTATTAAATTAATTTTACATAATAAGTATAAAACATCAAATTTATTGATAATTAAATTGCTTTATTCTAATACAGCTATTTTTTTCGTGATTGTCTTATTTTCTGTAATTATTTTCAATAGATATACGCCATTAGCTACAGGGAAACCATGTTCATTTACGACATTCCATACAATATAATTGGTTCCTCTGCGGGTATTATCATTTGATAATTTTTTTTGCCAAACCATCTGCCCATTTATGGTGTATATTACTAGAGTAACTTTTTTTGGTTCGGCCAATGAAAAACGAATTATTGCTTGATCTTTACAGGGATTCGGATAATTATACGAATTTTTTTGACTTATTTCTTCGACCGGATATGTTTTTTTTTCGTTTCTATCATTATCATCATCTTTATATGCTAATGTTCCAATTCCTTCTGCTTCCGGCTCATCACCCCATACAAGAATACCATCAACATATACAGTTATTTTATTCCATTCAGTAAAATTCGTATAATTAATGAAACTATAATCATTAGCCTGGTCATACGGGCTCCAGTCAGTTTTGTTAAAACGGGTTTGGACTAAAGCATATTGATTCTGGCCTATATTGCCTGCGCCTGAATCAAAAGTTACCTTTAGATATCTGTCCTGATCTTCTCCAAAACTGCCATTGACTATGGCTAGATGAACATTATTTGATATTGCCTGCCATCCATTGGTGTTTTGCGCATAATCAACCCAAGCCTGTTCACCTTGTCCTGTCCCTTCGTATTTGTACCAATACCGTATTTCTACCCTGCTAAGTTCAAGAGTATCAACAGAATCGTTAATTACTTTAAACCACGGATGCGGTGAGTTAGTATTGATATTTGTATCTGTAGTCTTGTGTTCAAGAGTAACATCGGCAGTTATTGGCTGCTGAGTTGGCGTAACTGTAATTGTGGCAGTAATTGTAGGGCTATAAACAGGTGTTTCCGTAAATGTATCAGTTGCCGTGTCTGTTGGTGTATCTGTAGGCGTATCTGTTGGTGTTTCCGTCGGTGTATCTGTAGAAGTATCAGTAGGTGTTTCTGTAGGAGTATCAGTCGCTGTATCTGTAGCAGTGTCAGAATCTGTTGGGGTTATTGTATGCGTTTGCGTTATAGTAGCGGTTTGAGTTATAGT